>JAYVEE010000144.1:0-4681 GCA_043749005.1 Polaromonas sp.
GCAAACATAAGCGTACCGCCAACCAAAAACGCGGCAATCCAGACGCTACTCATGTAATTCAGTGTCATGGCTGTCGCCAAAGGCAGGTGTGCAATGGCATAAAACCATCCTGACAAAGCCACAATTCCCACAACGCTGCGCCAGATGTGCATCGGCAGCGCTTGGGTTTTGAGGGACGTGCCGCGCATGCGGGCAAACCACCACATAAACACGATCCCAATCACGCCCCGGTAAAACACCAGCTCGGCGTTATTGAAGTGAACAGATGCAAATTTGACGCACACCGCCATGGTGGAGAAAACAAAAGCGGAAAGCACCATCCAGAAGGCTTGCATAAGGTGTTTTATACGTGATTTAGGGCCATTAGCCAATTAATATGGGAGTTAGCAGCTCCTGGAAATGTAGCTGCTTGCCGGTGCATCAAATCATCTGCGTGGTTTTGCTGGCGCCCATTTCCCGGCGAAACCATTCATGAAAATGTTGCATGCCGTCTTCCATGGGGCTTTGATAGGGGCCAAACTCGTTGTCGCCACGCAGCATCAGTGCTTTGCGGCCAGCATCCATGCGCAAGGCGATTTCGTCGTCTTCTACACAGGTTTCCATGTAAGCCGCTTGCTGTGCCTCAATAAATTCCCGCTCAAATGCACAGATTTCTTCGGGGTAAAAAAACTCCACCACATTGAGTGTTTTGTCTGGCCCGCGAGGGTGCAGGGTGCTGACCACCAGTACGTGCGGATACCACTCCACCATCACATGGGGGTAATACGTCAGCCATATGGCGCCGTATTTGGGAGCTACGCCTTTGCGATATTGCAGCACCACGTCGTGCCATTTCTTGTAGGTGTCGGTGCCGGGTTTGCCCAGCTTGTCCGACACCCCAACGGTTTGCACCGAGTAGCTGGGCTGCAATTCCCAGGTCAAATCATGGGTTGTCACAAAACTGCCAAGGCCTGGGTGAAACGGGCCAACGTGGTAGTCCTCCAGGTAGACCTCAATAAAGGTTTTCCAGTTGTAGTGGCAGTCGTGCAGATGAACTTTGTCCAGCTGGTAGCCTGAAAAATCCAGATCCCCGGCCACACCCAGCTGGCTCATGTCCTTTGCAATATCACGACCCGTGTCTTCAAACACCAAACCGTTCCAGGTAGTGGTTTTGTAACGGTTTAAATTCAGGCAGGGGTCGATTTCAAAGTGCGGCGCACCTATCAGCTCACCCGAAGTGTTGTAGGTCCAGCGGTGCAGGGGGCACACGATATTGCTGCCAGTGTTGCCGCGCCCTTGCAACATGGTCGACTGGCGGTGACGGCAGACATTTGATATCAGCTCGATGCCGTTCGCATTGCGAACCAGCGCGCGGCCTTCGCCTTCGTGGGGCAGGGCGTAAAAGTCACCCAGCTCAGGTACCGCCAGCTCGTGACCCAGATAGCGCGGCCCTTTGACAAACAGCTTTTGTTGCTCGCGCTCATACAAAGCAGCGTCAAAATAACTCGAGATGGGGAGTTGACTGGTGGCTTGCAGCAGGCGAAGACTTAAATCGGACATCAAGACGTGGCGGTGGTTGAGCCGCAATAAGGGTGACTTTCGATTTTAGCCCCGAGCCCCAAAAACAGCCACTCCTACCTTTAAAATGAGGTAGCTTATACAAACACATCATGGCTAAATCGACAACACCCATCGCACCCGCCCCTCCTGCAAACTACGAGGCTGGGTTGCTAGAACTTGAAGGCCTGATATCCAGTCTTGAATCTGGCCAGCTACCTTTGGACCAGTTGCTGGCGGGTTACCAGCGCGGTGCGCAATTGCTGACTTTTTGCAAAAACAAACTTGAAGCAGTGGAAAGCCAGATCAAGGTGCTTGAAGGCAATGAGCTCAAACCTTGGCCATGATCCCTGGACGATCAAGAAACCAAAAATCGAACGTGAACGACACCATTTCTGAATTTCGGTTGACCGACTGGAGCGATACGCAACTGGCGCGTGTCGAGCACGCTTTGAACCGCTGGGTAGCTTGCCCCGTGAACGAACCCACTCCTGCCGGATTGGGCGATGCCATGCGCTATGCAGTACTGGACGGCGGCAAGCGCTTGCGCCCGTTACTTGTGCTGGCCGCCTGTGAAGCTGTTAATGGCAGCGCACAAGCGGCGCTGCGTGCGGCCTGTGCGGTAGAACTGATTCACGCCTATTCACTGGTACATGACGACATGCCCTGCATGGACAACGATGTGCTGCGGCGCGGCAAGCCGACCGTGCATATCAAATTTGGCGAGGCCCAGGCGCTGCTGGCAGGTGACGCCCTGCAAGCGCTGGCGTTTCAATTTTTAACTCCCGATGACGACACGCTGCCTGTTGCCACGCAGGCAAAGTTGTGCCGCATGCTGGCCCGCGCTGCGGGAGGTCAGGGGATGGCGGGTGGCCAAGCCATTGACCTGGCCAGTGTGGGTTTGCCATTGACGTCCGAGCAACTGCACGATATGCATCGGCTGAAGACAGGCGCACTATTGCAAGCCAGCGTGCTGATGGGGGCCAGCTGCGGTACAGCATCTGCCCCCTTAATGAACGCGCTGCGTGACTACGGCGCAGCCATTGGCCTGGCATTTCAGGTGGTGGACGATATTCTGGATGTCACAGCTGATTCAGCCACGCTGGGCAAGACCGCTGGCAAAGACGCTGCGCAAGACAAACCAACATTTGTCTCGCTGATGGGACTGGAAGCTTCAAAAGAATATGCCCAACAATTGTTGGCAAGGGCACTCGCCAGCCTGAAGACGATAGACACGCTGCAACCCGATGGCATGCACAGCACTCATGCTTTGCATGCACTGGCTGATATGCTGGTCAACAGAAAACACTAAACCAACGGCTTGGACCGAATCGCCCGGACTTCAACTCACACCACGATGACTCCTTTGCTAGACACCATTGAAACTCCGGCAGATCTGCGTAAACTGCCCAAAGCACAACTTAAGCCGCTTGCAGACGAGCTGCGTGCGTACCTGCTTGACACTGTGTCAAAAACCGGCGGACACCTGAGCTCCAACCTCGGCACTGTTGAGCTGACAGTTGCGTTGCATTACGTGTTCAACACGCCGGAAGATCGCCTGGTTTGGGACGTGGGCCATCAGACCTATCCGCACAAAATTTTGACAGGCAGGCGTGGACGTATGGACACCCTGCGCCAGCTGGGCGGACTGTCAGGTTTTCCCCGCCGGGATGAAAGCCCTTTCGACACCTTTGGCACCGCCCATTCATCGACCTCCATTTCAGCCGCGCTGGGCATGGCGCTGGCGGCCAAACAAAAGGGCGAAGACCGTTATTCAATAGCCATCATTGGTGACGGCGCCATGAGCGCTGGCATGGCATTTGAGGCACTGAACAACGCGGGCGTACACGACGATTGCAAGATGCTGGTGGTCCTGAACGACAACGACATGAGCATCAGCCCACCGGTTGGCGCCTTAAACCGCTACCTGGCGCAATTAATGAGTGGGCGCTTTTACGCATCGGCCAGAGAAGTGGGCAGGCAAGTGTTAAGCGTTGCACCGCCGTTGCTTGAATTAGCCAAGCGGCTGGAAACACACGCCAAAGGAATGGTGGTGCCCGCTACGCTGTTTGAAAATTTTGGCTTTAATTACATTGGCCCGATTGACGGACATGATCTGGAGTCGCTTGTGCCCACGCTGGAGAACATCAGGCAACTGATGAAAAACGGTTCAGGCCCGCAGTTCTTGCATGTTGTCACCAAAAAGGGCCAAGGCTACAAGCTGGCTGAAGCAGACCCAGTTGCTTACCACGGGCCTGGCAAGTTTGACCCGGTGATGGGCTTACAAAAGGCAACGACGCCAGCCAAGCAAACCTTCACGCAGGTGTTTGGAACCTGGCTGTGTGACATGGCCGCGCATGACAAGCGACTCGTTGGCATCACACCCGCCATGCGCGAGGGCTCCGGAATGGTCGAGTTCCACCAGCGCTTTTCCGACCGCTATCACGACGTTGGCATTGCCGAGCAGCATGCCATCACGTTTGCGGCTGGCATGGCGTGCGAAGGCTTGAAACCCGTGGTGGCGATTTACTCTACCTTTTTGCAACGTGGTTATGACCAGCTGATTCATGATGTGGCGTTGCAAAACCTGCCGGTAGTATTTGCGCTGGATCGCGCTGGCCTGGTCGGTGCCGATGGCGCAACGCATGCCGGTGCTTATGACATCAGCTACCTGCGTTGCATTCCCAACATGAGCATTGCCTGCCCGGCAGACGAGCGTGAATGCCGCATGCTGCTGAGCAGTGCTTATGAACAAAATCACCCGGTGGCGGTGCGTTACCCCCGCGGCGCGGGTGCTGGCGTTACACCTGAGACTAATCTGGATTCACTGCCCTTTGCGAAAGCTGAGATTCGCCGCCAGGGCGCAGATATCGCAATTTTGGCCTTTGGCACGTTGCTCTATCCTGCACTGAAGGCAGCCGAAAAGCTGGGCGCGACAGTGGTCAACATGCGTTGGGTCAAGCCGCTCGATACTGAGCTGCTTTTAAAAGTCGCGGCAACACACGAAGTCTTGGTGACGGTTGAAGAAGGCGCCATCATGGGCGGTGCGGGAAGTGCAGTAAGCGAGGCGCTGCATGCAGCAGGACTTCTTAAATCTGTGCTGCATCTGGGCTTGAGAGATGAGTTCATTGAGCATGGCGAGCCG
>JAYVEE010000145.1:0-14377 GCA_043749005.1 Polaromonas sp.
CCTGAGCCTGCGTGGTTCGTTGAATGCTCGCAATACGCTGGGGGGAACGGCGCCGGTGCAGGTGCGAGCGCAGATTGCACGCCACCGGATACGGTTATCGAAATAATTTCAATGCGTCGGTGCAGCTTTTCATACCAAAGCCAGCATGAGCCGGTACCATGTTATGACGATAAAGACAAAGGCAAAGATACCTCATGACGATCATCACCAACATTGAAGACCTGCGCATCCTGCATAAAAAGCGCGTGCCGCGCATGTTTTACGACTATGCCGATTCCGGCTCGTGGACTGAGGGTACTTATCGCGCCAACGAGGCAGATTTTCAAAAAATCAAATTTCGCCAACGTGTCGCTGTCAACATGGAAGGCCGCACAACAGCCACACAAATGATTGGCCAGAACGTTGCGATGCCCGTCGCTATCGCCCCGACGGGCATGAGCGGTATGCAGCATGCAGATGGCGAGATTTGCGGCGCGCGCGCCGCCAGAAAATTCGGCATTCCTTTCACGCTTTCAACCATGAGCATATGCTCAATCGAAGATGTGGCCGATGCTACAGACCGTCACCCGTTCTGGTTTCAGCTGTACGTTTTAAAGGATCGCGGCTTTATTGAACGACTGATTGACAGAGCAAAAGCAGCCAACTGCTCAGCCCTCGTCATCACGCTGGATTTGCAAATCTTGGGTCAGCGTCATAAAGATTTAAAAAATGGCCTGTCTGCACCACCCAAACTGACAATTCCCAACATCATCAATATGGCTACCAAGCCGCGCTGGGGTTTGGGCATGCTGGGTACAAAGCGGCACGGTTTTGGCAATATTGTCGGCCACGTCAAAGGCGTTGAAGACATGACATCCCTCAGCGACTGGACGGCAAAACAGTTTGACCCCGCTTTGAATTGGGGAGATGTGGAGTGGATCAAAAAGCGCTGGGGAGGCAAAATTATTTTAAAAGGTATTCAGGACGAAGAAGATGCTCGCCTTGCTGTTGAAAGCGGTGCAGACGCACTCATCGTATCGAATCACGGAGGCAGGCAACTCGATGGTGCAGAGTCGTCGATACGCGCACTTCCCCGCATTGTGGCCGCAGTCGGCAGTGAAATTGAGGTGCATATGGACGGAGGCATACGCAGCGGTCAGGATGTTATAAAAGCTATCGCCTTGGGTGCCAAAGGTGTGTACATCGGCCGCGCATGGTTATATGCGCTAGGTGCGATGGGTGAAGCAGGCGTGACAAGAGCATTACAGATTATTCACAAAGAGCTTGACCTGACAATGGCCTTTTGCGGCAAAACGGATATCAACACGGTAGACACCGGTATTTTGTTGCGGGGGACATATCCTTAAAGTCAAATTCAAACTGTAAGAACCTTCGCTGCATCACAAGCCTGCAAAATTTGAAAGACGCAGTTCGCCAGCTAGAACGCCCTTTTACTAAATTTATTGCACAACAGCTACTAAAAGTGATCGTCCTACGCTACCTTAAGCGGGCCAAGCAAGCCGCCTGAATTCCAATCGAATAAGCTATTTATTAACTTTTTTAATAAGCAGCATTTCTTCTGCTTTCTTCACCAGATAACGGCATCAAGTATGTTGGCACGGGAAACAGCGAAATCTAATGAAAGTCTTGCAGGCCGAGCGATAGGTTGCAAATAAAGTATGGCGAATCCAGTCAATTATGGCGAGCGTTGGTCTTCACGCCGCAACAGCGGCTGTGGCTGCCGCCTTGAATCGGCTCTGGCCGGGACCGCAGATGTCTGCTCTGATACGTTTGGAGTTACCAACGGCGACATGCCTGAGCTGCCTGAGCTGCCTGTATCTGGGCCTGTCGCTGGCGCTGCAATGCTCTCAACATTGGAAAGCGAACTTTGCAATGCGGTTGGAGATTGTGCTGACACTTGCAGCGGCAAGCTCAATATCAAACGCACTGGCAAATTTACTTTCTCTGCGAGCATTGCCTCACGTGGAGCGACTGACACCAACACATATCCCGGTGAGAGCACTGCCCCAACAGTAAACGGCCGTGCCGGTTTTCCATCAACTGCAATCAGTGCTGCGCCTTGGCCTAATCCGCTGGCAATGACGCCGGATAAAACAAATCTGTCCGCCGGATTAGGGCCGGGACCGGCTTGTGGCAACGGCGTTGCTCCAAGTAGCCGTGCCAACGCTACTGTGTTGGTCATCTCGGGTTCCTTCGACACAGGTGGAGCTTCGGCGGTATGGGTCATGCTTGCGGAAATGCCCACTTGTGCCCAAAACCAGCCGGAAATTACAACGGATGCCCACACAAGAGTCGTTGCACTCCGCCAGCCCGGTTTGTTATATGATTTAAACATTGAAACAACATCATCCCACAGCGACGTATTTGCAACCAAGTCCTTTCAAGCCAGGCCGTCTTGTTGTCTTACAAAGCGTCGCATGCTGATCAAATATCAACGCGGTTTTACCTTGATCGAACTGATGGTTGTGCTGGTCATTATTGGTGTCCTGGCAGCCTTGATCGTGCCTAATGTGTTGGACCGTGCTGATGACGCACGTGTCATGGCTGCGCGTACCGATGTCAACAACCTGAGCCAAGCGCTCAAACTTTACAAGCTGGACAACCAGCGACTGCCTACCACCGAACAAGGCCTGCAAGCACTGATCGTCAAGCCAACAGCGGCACCGGTCCCAGCCAGCTGGAAGGTTTACTTAGACAAGTTGCCAAATGACCCCTGGGGGCGGCCTTATCAATACCTGAACCCTGGTGTCAAGGGTGAAGTGGATGTCATGTCGCTTGGAGCAGACGGCCAGCCTGGCGGCGAAGGCAGGAACGCTGACGTTGGCAGTTGGCAGTAGATATTGGCCCCCACACTGGTCACTGCGTGTACGTCGTTGCCCCCCGAGGGGGCTGGACTGCGCTTGGGGCGGCCCGGCGTTTCGTCGCTGGCCCCCACACTTGTCACTGCGTGTACGTCGTTGCCCCCCGAGGGGGCTGGACTGCGTTTGGGGCGGCCCGGCATTTCGTCGCTGGCCCCCACACTCGTCACTGCGTGTACGTCGCTGCCTCCCGAGGGGGCTAAATGGGTTTAGGAAGGGCTGGCGCTTCGTCCCTGAATTGGGAAGGTCGCAGGGGATTTACCTTGCTTGAATTATTGGTGGTGTTGGCCATCATGGCGATGGCAACCGCGGGGGTAACTCTGGTACTTCAAGATAGCGCCGACACCGCCCTTGAACGAGAGGTGCAGCGATTGGTAGCCCTTTTTGAATCTGCGCGGGCGCAGTCACGCGCCAGTGGTGCAGTGGTACGCTGGCACACCACACCGGGAGGTTTTTTGTTTGAGGGACTTCCGGCAGACGCATTGCCAACACGCTGGTTGACGGAGGGCACGGCAGTGCTCGGTAACCCTAGCGTACTTCTCGGACCAGAACCGATAGTTGGAGCGCAGGCAATTGATGTGATCAACAGCCAGCAGCCCCAGCGCGCTATGCGCATTTCTACCAACGGTCTGAGCCCATTTGCAGTACGAGCAGCGGCAAGCCCATAAAACAAATGCTATGCGATCGATCACCACTGCTACATCGGGCTTCACTTTAATTGAGGTGCTTGTAGCGTTGGCCATTGTGGCGATTGCGCTCCTCGCAGGACTGCAGGCCACAACTGCGCTGACCAACAACGCGATGCGACAATCTAACGTGCTGCTTGCCCATGTTTGCGCAGAAAACGAACTAGTCGGAATACGCTTGCTGAATCAGATGCCAGACATCGGCGAAAAAACTTCGATGTGTGAGCAGGCTGGCCGAAACTTGCAGGTTATCCTGACAGTACAACCTACCCCGAACCCGAAGTTTCGGCGGGTAGATGCACAAATTAGCGATGCCAGCGTGCCGGTGCTGCGGCTGTCCACCGTTATCACCCAGGACTGAAAATGCGCATGGCCTACACACCAGCCGCTATTCCCTTCGTGTTGGCGACTACCAACCAAAAACGGGCTGCATCGGCTGTTAACGCTTCGGCGGAGTATAGGCAAACTCCAAGACCGTCTGCGGGATTTACGCTCATTGAGCTGATGGTGGCGATAAGTGTCATGGCACTTCTGGCTGTGCTTAGTTGGCGCGGTCTGGACGCAATGGCACGGGCACAGGCTCAAACCAGTTTGCGTGCCGATCAAGTTCTTACATTGCAAGCCGGGTTAGCACAGTGGAAAATCGATCTGGATACCTTGGCGCTTGCTCCACAAGTCAACCCCCTGGACTGGGACGGCCGCGTATTGCGCTTGACACGCCGTGCGACAGTCTCAGGGGACGGCTTGATGGTAGTCGCTTGGATGCGCCGCACCGATAATGAAAGCCACTGGCTGCGATGGCAGTCGCAGACGGTGCGTACCACTGACGGCTGGACTGATGCCTGGCGCCGTGCCGGTGCGTGGGCGCAAGGCGCCGCGTCCAAAGACTTAATGGGCGAGGTCAGCATCACCCCTTTGGATGAATGGCAAATTTTTTATTTTCGGGGGAATGCCTGGACCAATCCGATGTCAAACGCCAGTCAACAACCCGCCGGAGGTCTTGTGATGCCTGCATCACCTACGGTTTCCCAAGCAGTTATACCGGAAGGTATTCGCCTGGTGCTTACACTGCCTGCCAGCCAGGCGATTAGCGGCAAGCTCACAGTTGACTGGGTCAGCCCTGTCTTGAGTGGAACTAAATCATGAATGCCATGACTAGGGGTTACCAAACTTTCAGACAGGCAGGCGTGGCCTTGCTGACGGCCATGCTGACCGTCACACTGGTTGCCACGTTTGCCTCTGCGGCCCTTTGGCAGCAGTGGCGGGGTGTTGAGGTGGAAGCTGCAGAGCGGGCACGTGTGCAGTCTGGATGGTTGCTTACTGGCGCACTGGACTGGGCACGCCTGATTTTGCGTGAAGACGCGCGTGCGGGTGATACCGATCATTTGTCCGAACCTTGGGCCATACCGTTGAATGATGCGCGTCTGTCAAGTTTTCTTTCTGTAGATAAAAATATTGATAGCAGGGATAGGGATGCTTTTTTATCAGGCCAGATCATTGACCTGCAGAGCCGTCTTAACGTTGCCAACCTGATCGATGGCAACGCTGTTTCTGAATCTGGCGTTGACAGCTTTAGACGGCTGTTTGAGACACTCGGCGTGCCGCCAGCGCAGCTTGCATTGTTGACAAGCAACATGCTGCGGGCATCGCAAAATAATGATCCTCGCGGTCGGTTGGCAGCAGCGCAGATTCCTGCCCCCGAGTCAGATACGCCACTTATGCCTGAAAGGGTTAGTGAGCTGCTCTGGCTGGGCCTGACACCCGAGTCGTTAAACCTGCTGACTCCTCATATCACTCTGTTGCCCATCCGTACCCCCGTCAACCTCAACACAGCAGGCCTTGAAGTGCTGCACGCTGCTACGCCTGGTATTGACATGGCAGATGCAGAAAAACTGGTCACCGAGCGTCAGCGTGGCCACTTTCGGGCACTCAGCGATGCCGCCCGTATCACCGCAGGGCGGCCCGGTCTTTTCAATGAAAGCCTGCATACGGTGTCGTCCCGTTTTTTTGAGGTACGCGGCACTTTGCGCTTGGACCAGACTACCTTGCAGGAGCGCTCTTTAGTACAACGCGAAGCACTGACAGTGCGCACGCTGTGGCGTTATCGCACCGTAATTTCAGACACCCGGGGTAGCGTGCAATGAACACACTGGCCATCTATTTGCCTCAAGGTGCAGCAGGCGTCACGCTGACCTATAACTACGCCCTGATTGCAGATGGTCAAAACCTGATTGACCACGGCTGCGTATCGGCTGCGCTTTTACCAGCTATAGCACGCGCGTCAGAGGTGGTAGCTGTGGTTCCTGTTGGGATGTTATCGTGGCACAGGGTTGAATTACCCAAAGGAATGGGTACCGGATCAGCTAGGCTGCGGCCTGTGCTGGAGGGCCTTCTGGAAGATCGGCTACTCGATGAGACAACGCAGCTGCATCTTGCACTGGGACCAGCGAAAGGTCCTGGAGTAGAACCAGTTTGGGTGGCAGCATGCGATAAATCCTGGCTGCATGGGCATTTTCAGGCTCTTGAGACGGCACAGCGCGGGGTCTCGCGTGTCGTGCCAGAATTTGAGCCTGACGCAGAAGTTTTGCGTCTGCATGTGATCAGTGATGCAGGGCTGCCTCAACTGATCATCACAGGCGGACAGGCTGAAGGTGTCATACGGTTGCCGCTCACAATTGTTGCGCTGACGCTGGTACCGAATACCGAAGACGATGAAGAAATTTTGATTTTCGCCGAGCCTGAGGTGATCGAATTGGCCGAGAAGTTTTTGCAGCGCAAGGTCGAGCTGACAACTCGGCCCCAGCGCTGGCTGGAGGCAACCCGGTCGTCCTGGGATTTGGCGCAGTTCGAGTTGGCTTCCTCAAGCCGGTTACGTGCCATCAAGCGTATGACGATGTTCACCCGAGATCTGCTGCATGCACCAGCCGGGCGACCCGCACGATTAGGCTTTGCATTACTGGTGGTAATTAATCTTGCGGGGTTAAACATCTGGTCATGGCAAGTCCAAAACAACTTGCAAGCGAGGCGAACTGCGATTGCGACTACGTTGACACAAAGCTTCCCGCAGATCAAGCTGGTTGTGGATGCACCCCTGCAGATGGAGCGAGAGCTGGTGGTATTGCGCCAAACTTCGGGCACCCTAAGCGGCCGCGATCTGGAACCTGTTCTGGCAGCGTTTGGATCGGCCGCGCGTGCCGAAGTATCAATAAGCGGCATTGATTTTATGGCGGGTGAAACTCGGTTGAAGGGTTTGCAATTGGGTGTGTCTGAAGCATCCCGAATATCGGAGCAACTCCAGCGTCAGGGTTACTCGGCGCGTCAGGATGGGGACACGTTCTTTATTCAACAAGTCGTTTCCACTGGCGCAATGCGATGAAGATGCCCGCCGTTTTTTATTCGTTACGGGAACGCTGGGCGACCTTTAGTTTGCGTGAACAGCGCCTGATGCGCAGCGCCGGGGTACTCGTGGGCCTTGCTCTGGTGTGGTGGCTGCTCGTCGCGCCACCCTTGCGTACCTTGACTCAGGCCCAAGTCGAGGGACTTAAGCTTGACTTGCAGTGGCAAAAAATACAGAGCCTGCAAATGCAGGCGGCTGCGTTACAGGCAGTGCCAAAAATCAGTCGCGACGATGCTCTGCGTGCGCTTGATGCAACTGTCAAAAAACAGTTCGGCACATCCGCGCAGTTGAGTGTCATTGGTGACAATGCAACAGTAACTCTGCGCAGCACCCCGGCCCATGAACTTGCACAGTGGCTCCCGCAGGCGCGTATGAACGCTCGCGCAATACCCAGCGAAGCCCGCCTGACGCGCAGCACCAGCAGCCCACCAGGGCAAGCGGTCTGGAGCGGAACGATTGTCATGCGTCTCCCACCTCAATGAAACGCGTCAAGCTTTATGTTTAAAACCACCAAGCATCCAATCATGCCGCGCCATCGACATTTAACCCGTACTTCTGCTGAGGTTGTGCCTTGGTCATGGGCGATGTTTGGGAGCACGCTGGGATTGGTGCTGGCGATGTTGTTACTTGCGCCCGCATCCTGGCTTGCCGCTGCACTGGACCGAATCACATCAGGACGTATGCAGATGGTTGAAACTGTTGGCACTGTCTGGACGGGATCGGGCAAACTTCTGCTGACTGGCGGGGCGGGCAGCCGTGACCGAGCCGTAACGCCAGGTCGTGCGAGCTGGAAGTTGCGCCCACATGGTTTTGCACTTGGACTTGAATTAAACGCCGAGTGTTGCACGCCCCAACCGCTGAAAGCCCGATTGCAGCCGCACTGGGGCGGTGTTAGCGTGCAGATAGTCGACAGCGCGTCTGAGTGGCCAGCATCCCTGCTGACAGGACTGGGCGCGCCCTGGAACACGTTACAGGCGCGTGGCCGCCTGCAGCTGATCACGCAAGACCTGTCATTCAAATGGTTCCAGCAGCAGTTGACGGCGACTGGTCGGGCAGAGTTGACAGCTATCGCACTGACCTCTAGCCTGACCACACTCAAGCCTATGGGCAGTTACCAGTTGTTGCTGGTCGGGGGCAAGACGAACGAATTCAAACTCACCACACTTGAAGGGGGACTTCAATTGAGTGGTAACGGTCGGTGGATTGGGCCACGGCTGAATTTTGAAGGTACAGCCAGCGCAGCACCCGGCTATGAGGCCGCGCTGGCCAATTTGTTAAACATTATTGGGCGCCGCAATGGCCCAAATTCCATCATCACTCTCGGTTAAAAGCATGATCATATTTACTACCCTTGCCTGCCAGCCCCAATTTTCAGGTACCCGGTCAGTGCCAAAAGTTTCTGTCATTTCACTAGCTGTCTTTGTTTTATTGATGGGTGGATTCAAGTTGTCCAGTGCGCAAAACGGCCGGACATTTCCACCGGCGTTAACGGTTGCCTCGCGCTCGGGCGCTCCTGTCACGCTTAACTTCATCAACGCCGACATTGAAGCGGTCGCCCGCACCATGGCAGTTATCAGTGGTCGCAATGTGGTGGTAGATCCGCGAGTCAAAGGTAGCATGACGCTGGTGACCGCCGTGCCGGCTACGCCTGCACAGGCCTTGCGCCTGTTTTCAGCGCAGTTGCGGACTCAGGGTTTTGCACTGGTCGAGTCGTCCGGCTTATTTCTTGTGGTTCCAGAGGCAGATGCGAAATTGCAAAGCGGTGCAGTGTCAGCTGGTACGCCATCGGCTGCAACAGGGCAGATCCAGACGCAGATTTTTCGCTTGAATCATGAGTCGGCTAACAATCTGGTGCCGGTCTTAAGGCCACTAATCAGTCCGAACAACACTATCAATGTCAACCCCGGCAACAACTCTTTGATCATCACCGACTACGCTGACAACCTGCGGCGTATTGGCACCATCATTACGGCACTTGATATTGCGAATGCAACCGGAGTTGAGATCATTCGGTTGCAACACGCCGTGGCAACAGATCTTGCTCCCATCGTGAACCGGCTTATCGAATCGGGCGGCACTGGGACTGCCGCGCAGGGGCAAACCGACAATTCTTTCAGGACTACCCTGCTGGCGGAACCGCGCAGCAACTCACTGATACTGCGCGCAGCCAATCCCGCCCGTGTTGCACTGGTACGGACATTGGTCGACAAGCTTGACCAGGCAGCCTTTAACAGTGGCGGCAAAGAAACAGCGGGCGGTAATATTCATGTGGTTTATCTTAAAAATGCGGATGCGAGCAAGTTGGCAGTTACGCTACGCGCAGCACTAGCGGCAACCGCACCCAGTCCGGCAGGTATTAGCGTTGGCAGCACACCTCCCCCTGCTGGCGTTAGCAGCGGGTCAGCTAGCAACAGCAACATTACGGCCAGTCTCGTCAGCGCGCAGCCTTCAACCGGTGGCCAGATTCAGGCAGACCCGTCAACCAATTCTCTGATCATCACTGCGCCGGAACCGCAATATAGGCAACTGCGCGCAGTTATTGATAAGCTGGATGCCCGACGCGCTCAGGTATTTGTTGAAAGCCTGATTGCCGAGGTCAACAGCGACAAAGCCGCTGAGTTTGGTATTCAGTTTCAAACTTTGCTAGGGCGGGGCGGCAATAAAAATATCGGCTTTCTGGGCACCAATTTTAATATCGGTGGCACTAACCTTATCACGTTGGCCACGAAGGCCGCCGCGGGTGTTTTCGCCCCGTCCACCGGGGTCAACTTTGGCGTGGCGAGACAAAACGGCGTGAATGTACTGGGATTTCTAGCCCGTTTTTTAGAGGCCAATGGTGACGGCAATATTCTGGCCACACCCAACCTTTTGACGCTTGACAACGAAGAAGCGCGCATCGTGATTGGCCAAAACGTTCCTTTCGTGACCGGCTCTTTTACCAATACGGGTAGCAACAACGGCGCGGTCAATCCGTTTCAGACCATTGAAAGAAAAGACGTGGGATTGACGCTTCGGGTCAAACCCCAGATCAGCGAAGACGGTACGGTGAAAATGCAGATCTTTCAGGAAGTGAGCAGTGTCCAGGCTTCGTCAATCAACTCCAGTACGGGACTGATCACCAACAAACGTTCGATTGAGTCGAACGTGCTGGTGGAAGACGGTGCCATCGTGGTACTTGGCGGCCTGTTGCAAGATGAATATTCCGGGAACCAGGAAAAAGTGCCGATACTCGGGGATGTTCCATTTTTCGGCAACCTCTTCAAGAGCGAAGCACGATCACGCAAAAAAACCAACCTGATGGTTTTTTTAAGGCCCGTCATTGTGCGCGATGCCTCGTCTACAGAAAGCCTGTCGCTGGACCGCTATGACGAGATGCGCGCAGCCCAGCAGTTCGCGCAACCGCGCTCCAGCACAGTGGTGCCGATCAACGAGGCTCCGGTTCTGCCTGAATTACAGCCGGCCGTACTCCCCCCCCCGGCACGTGTCAGCCCAGCTCCTTCTGGCAACGCACCCTTAGTGCTGCCGGTATCACCACAGCCGCAAGTTCCGGGCGGGTGAATTGTCATGCGCTATCCACTACCTTATGCCTTCGCCCGCAGCAATGCACTGCTGCTTGAAGAAGACGGACATGCTCTGGTACTGTGGCACAACGCCAGTCCCAGCCTGGGTGCGATAGGAGAGGTGATGCGTAAGTACGCCACGCATAATCCAGCCCTCCAGCTGGAATGTGCAGAACCCGGAACACTGGTTCAACGTATCAGCACAGCCTATGCTGCCGGGGAGTCGAGCGCCGCTGCAGTCGTCAGCGAGGTAGAGTCCGATGCTGACCTCTGGCGCATCATGCAGGAATTGCCAGCGGTGGAAGATCTGCTGGAAACATCTGACGACGCGCCCATCATCCGCATGCTCAATGCGCTGCTGACGCAGGCTGCGCGAGATGGCGCCAGTGATATTCACATTGAACCTTACGAGCGCCATTCCAGTGTCCGGTTTCGCGTTGACGGCACATTGCGTGAAGTGGTGCAGCCGAACCGTGCGCTGCATGCGGCGCTGATCTCACGCCTGAAAATCATGGCCGACCTGGACATTTCGGAAAAGCGCCTGCCACAGGATGGACGCATCTCACTGCGCATCGGGACGCGCGCCGTAGATGTACGCGTCAGTACCCTGCCCAGCGCACACGGAGAACGTGCGGTGTTGCGTCTGCTGGACAAAAGCGAAAGCAGACTAAGCCTGGAGTCGGTTGGCATGCAGGGCGAGGTATTGCGCCGCTTTGAGAACCTAATTGCGCAGCCACACGGCATCATTTTGGTGACCGGCCCGACCGGTTCAGGCAAAACCACCACGCTGTATTCAGCCTTGCAGCGGCTTGATGCCAGCGCCAGCAACATCATGACAGTAGAAGATCCAATTGAGTACGAACTGCCTGGGATTGGTCAAACCCAAGTCAATACCAAAATCGAGCTCACGTTTGCAAAAGCCCTGCGCGCCATACTGCGGCAAGACCCGGACATCATCATGATCGGTGAAATCCGTGACTTTGAAACTGCGCAGATTGCCATCCAGGCCTCTCTCACGGGTCACCTTGTACTTGCCACCCTGCACACCAATGACGCCGCCAGCGCCGTGACACGCCTGACCGACATAGGCGTCGAACCGTTTTTGCTGAGCTCTTCTTTGCTGGGCGTGCTGGCGCAGCGTCTGGTGCGCAAACGCTGTACTTATTGCAATGGTTCTTCAATTGACTCTGCTCTGTCTGCAGGTTGTGTGCACTGCGGGCAAACCGGTTACTCGGGTCGTACCGGTATCTTTGAATTGCTGGTGACTGATGTTGCAGTCAGGGCTCAAATTCACAACCGTGCGTCAGAAGCCGATATACGGGCTACTTCATTGCAGGCTGGCATGACTCTGATGCGCGCGGACGGTGAACGTTTGGTTGCTGCGGGCATCACCTCGCGTGAGGAATTGATTCGCGTCACGCGCGACTGACAGCAGCGCGCGCAAACACCACCAGAAAGAAACGATGCCTGCCTATTCTTTTGAAGCCATGCAAAGTGATGGCAAGTTTCGCCGGGGCGTTATTGAGGCAGATACTGTCAAAGCCGCACGCAGTTTACTACGCGCACAGGCACTGGTACCCATGGTAGTCAGCCCTGTGGGCAGCATTCAAACAGGCCATGCGCAGTCTGCACTTTATACGCCGCTTTTTGGCGCTCGTGTCTTGAGTACAACGCGGCTAGCTATCTGGACCCGCCAGATCGCTGGGCTGGTTTCTTATGGGTTGCCACTTGAGCGCGCGCTTACCGCGCTGACCGATGAGGCTGAAGATGAAAGGCAGCGCCATTTGATGGCTGCACTGCGTGCGGAGGTCAATAGCGGCTCAAGTTTTGCCCGGGCACTGTCTCAGCACCCGCGCGAGTTTTCCGATATTTACATTGCAGTTGTTGGCGCTGGAGAACAAACAGGTCACTTGGGTAAGGTTCTTGAAAGCCTGGCCGATGACCTGGAAGAACGTCAGACGCTTAAATCCAAGCTCATTGGGGCAGCGTTGTACCCGGCTATCGTGACGCTGGTAGCCCTTGTGATCGTGATGTTCCTGGTTGGCTATGTGGTGCCTCAGGTTGCCAACGTTTTTTTAGGCACCAAACGGGCGCTGCCCTTTCTGACGGTCGCCATGCTTGCTATCAGTGGCTTTGTCCGCAGCTACGGTTGGGCCATTGCAGCGCTGCTGGCTGGCATGGTTTTTGGACTGCGTCTGGCTTTAAAGAGTGAGCGATTTCGTGAGCAGTTTGACACTGCCACATTGAAGCTTCCAATAATTGGTCGTGTAGCCCGCGATTACAACGCAGCGCGTTTTACAGGCACGCTCGCGATGCTGGCGGGCGCGGGCGTTCCCATACTTAAAGCATTGCAGGCGGCAGCGGAAACCTTGTCCAACCGGGCAATGCGCGCAGACGCGTTGGATGCATTGTTGTTGGTGCGCGAGGGCGCACCACTAGCCGCGGCACTGGCGCAAAAAAAACGTTTTCCCGGACTGGTCAGTATGTTCGCACGTCTTGGTGAACAGACAGGCCAGTTGCCCGTCATGTTACAGCGCGTAGCCACACAACTATCAACAGAAGTACAACGGCGTGCCATGGCGTTAGCAACGATCCTGGAGCCGCTGCTTATTGTCGCGATGGGTCTGGTGGTGATGCTGATCGTACTGGCCGTGCTTCTTCCCATCATCCAGTTGAATCAATGGGTGAAATGAATTGCAAAAATATTCTGAACAGGAACAACAGATGTCCCACATTGTCTTCAGCATGATGCGGCTCGAAAAATGTTCCACGGTGCTTGCATTTTGCGGTTTGAAAGTTGAACTTGCTTGCTTCTGTCAGCGAACACGCCAAACGTTTTTATGCAGTCGATTTACGACTACATGGACCCAGGCGTTCTTCCTAAAAATTACCTGTTGAAAATAATCAACGATCATCCTGGCCAGTTGGTCTTACGTTTTCACTTTATATTTTTTAGGAACCACCATGAAACCTTCTATTGCCCGATTGGGCGTCCTCGCCATGCTTTGCGCAGCGGCACCTTCGTTCGGTTCAAGCCATCGAGAGGCGCCTTTTATAGCCGGTTCACCGAAAGTGGACGGCACCGACCTGTATATGTTTCGAAGTTACGAATCGGGGCGACAAGACTTCGTCACGCTCATTGCTAACTACCAGCCTTTCCAGGATCCTCAAGGTGGACCCAATTTCTACATGTTCGATCCCAACGCACTGTATGAAATTCATATCGACAACAACGGTAATGGCGTGGAGGACATGACCTTCCAGTTCTAGTTCAAAAACACGTCCAAGGACGCGGCACTGACTGTCGACAAAAAAAGTGTGAAGATTCCCCTCATCAACAGCGGAACCATCACCGGCGTGAATCCGGCCGCGCTGAATGTGCGTGAGACATTTACCGTTGATCTGGTTCGTGGAGACAGACGCCTCGGAACACGTGTTGGCCCTACCGCTGGTGCACTTACCAACGCCAGCGGAGGCTCAGCTATTTTTGACAAGCCAGTAGACAATATTGGCGACAAGGTTTTCAGTGGTGCTGGTGGCTATGCAGCTTATGCTGCACAGCATATTTATAACGTCAACGTACCAGGTTGCACAATACCTGCTAAAGTTTTTGTCGGACAAAGAAAAGAGCCGTTTTACATTGCTGTCGGCAAGATTTTTGACTTGTTCAATTTAAACCCGCTTGGGTCAGAGACAGGCGGCAACAACAATGATCTGGAAGCCAAAAATATCAGCACGATCTCCATGGAAATGCCAATCAGTTGCCTAACCACAGCTTCCGACCCGGTCATCGGTGCGTTCACAACTGCCAGTCTGCGTCAGGCCCGCCTTATCAATGGCTCGCCTTCAACTGGCCTGAATCAAGCCAGCAAGGAA
>JAYVEE010000146.1:0-4630 GCA_043749005.1 Polaromonas sp.
TCAGTTACGGATGCCGGTGAAAAAACAAAAAGTACCGACAAGCGGTACTTTTTGTTTTTTTGAAAGAATCGATTAACCAGGTACTTTTTTCAGCATTTCGAGGCCGACTTTGCCTTGAGCAATTTCACGCAGGGCGGTCACTCCCGGTTTGTTTTTACTGTCAATTTTGGCAGCATGGCCCTGGCTTAACATTCGTGCGCGATAGGTTGCAGCCAATACCAACTGGAACCGGTTCGGAATTTTTTCTAGGCAGTCTTCAACGGTAATTCGGGCCATGGTAACCTCCGATAGGATTTGTATTTCAGATGATGTGAAGGGCTTTGAAGGTTTCGGCCCTAGCGATGCGTTGGGCAGAAAACTTGAGCCGTTGAGCATGAACAATGGTTTTCAGGTCGAAAACCGCCCGCTCAAATAACTCATTGATTATAACGAAATCAAATTCAGCGGCCTGCGCCATCTCAAGTGCTGCATTTTTAAGCCGCAGTTCGATAGTTTCGGCATCGTCTTCCCCGCGCCTCTGCAAACGCGAGCGCAACTCTTCCCAACTGGGCGGCAAGATAAAAATGAGCACCGCGTTGGAAAAAATCCGCTTGATATTGATCGCGCCCTGAAAATCAATCTCCAGTATGACGTCAGCACCATGAGTAATGCGCTCTTCAATGGTCTGCCTGGAGGTGCCGTAGCGCTGTCCATGCACATGCGCCCACTCCAGAAACGAGTTGCGTAGCACCATGCCATCAAACTCTTCGGGTGAGATGAAGAAATACTCACGGCCGTGCTTTTCCTGGCCACGCGGAGGACGTGTAGTGTGCGACACCGCCGGCTGAACGCGCGTGTCCAGCTCCATCAGGGCTTTGACCAGGCTGGACTTGCCGGCGCCGCTGGGCGCTGCTACTACGTATAAGTTACCGGGATAGTCCATATCGTTTTTGTCGGCTGGGTTATTCAATATTTTGAACTTGCTCGCGAATCTGCTCTATCAGTACCTTCATGTCGACAGAAATACGCGTTAATTCGAGCGACGCGGATTTGGAGCCCAGCGTATTGGCCTCGCGGTGCAGTTCCTGAATCAAAAAATCAAGCCGTTTGCCCAGCTCGCCGCCGCCATCGAGCAAGCGGTCAATCTCGTCAAGATGCGATGCCAGGCGGGTGATTTCTTCAGCCACATCAATGCGCATCGCAAACGCGGTCGCTTCAGCCTGGGCCCTGTCGCGGGCGGCTTCTGGCATGGGCGCGCTTTCGGCCAGAGCCATGGCTTCTTTAAAACGCTCCAAAAACCGGGCTTTTTGCAATTCCACCAGTTGCGGCACCAATGGCACGGCTTGCGCGGACAACAAACGCAATTGCGCGGTTCGACCCAGGAGCATGTCTTTGAGTCGCTCACCTTCGCGCTCGCGTGCAGAAAGCAGCTCTTTGAGTGCCTTTTTTGCCAGTTTTAACAGTTCGTCAGCGTGGTCGTTTGGCTTTTTGTCTTCATTAGTGGCGATGCGCAAGATGTCCGCCACGCTTAACGGAGCTGCTTGGGGCAACCATGACTTGATGCTGTCCTCAAGACTGCCCAAACGCTGCAATGTGACGGATGAGGGCGCTCGCAGGCTGCTGGTAGTGTTACTGTCCAGAGCAACTCTCAACTCAACTTTGCCGCGTTTGAGCTTGGCTGTTAGCATTTCACGCAGAGCAGGTTCGGCCTGGCGTAACTCATCAGGCAAGCGAAATGCCAAGTCCAGAAACCGGCTATTGACCGAACGAATTTCAACTCCAAGTCGCGCGTTGTCAGCCTGAGCAGATTCATGGCTTGCAGCGGAGGAATGGGTGTTTGACTGGACGGCTGCGTAGCCCGTCATGCTGTAAACTGACATAGGTGAATAAGCTTTTAGTAGAAATTTTTTTAGCAAAAACTGGGTTTCAAGGGCAGGATTGGGTGGGTTACACCTCTGCACATTTTTAAAACATGTCAAAGGTCAAACCAGCTCCCCTGCCTCCTGACACCGTTATTGGTGGTTATCGGGTGGTGCGCAAACTATCTTCCGGCGGCTTTGGAGTAGTTTACTTGGCCGTCGACAACGAAGGCCAGCAGGTTGCAATCAAAGAGTACCTGCCCTCGTCGCTCGCTGGTCGCCAGCCCGGGGAATTGCTGCCCCAAGTTCAGCCTGAAAAGCTGTCGCTTTACCGTTTAGGTTTGAAAAGCTTTTTTGAAGAAGGCCGTTCACTGGCCCAAATTTCACATGGTTCGGTTGTCAGCGTACTGAACTTTTTCCGTGAAAACGAAACCGTTTACATGGTGATGAATTACCTGGAAGGCGGCACGCTTCAGGACTTCATCATCACGGCACGGGATCTAAAAAAACAGAAAGTATTTCGCGAGTCGACCATTCGCTCCTTGTTTGATGAGATTTTGCGTGGCCTGCGCATCGTGCACCAGCACAAAATGCTGCACCTGGACATCAAACCCGCGAATATTTTTGTCACCGACGACAACCGTGCGGTGTTGATCGACTTTGGCGCGGCGCGCGAGGTGCTGTCAAAAGAAGGCAACTTCATTCGGCCCATGTACACCCCAGGCTTTGCGGCTCCCGAGATGTACCGTCGTGACTCATCCATGGGTCCGTGGACAGACATTTATGCGATTGGCGCCTGTATTTACGCCACCATGCAGGGCTATCCGCCCAACGATGCACCGCAGCGGCTTGAAAAAGACCGTCTGTCGCTTGCACTGTCCCGTCTGCGCGGTGTGTATTCTGACAACCTGATTGAAGTTGTAGAGTGGTGCATGGCACTTGATCCTCTGTCGCGGCCGCAGTCTGTGTTTGCCTTGCAAAAGGAACTGAGCCGTGAGGGTGAACGCCGTTACACCAAACTCACGGTGAGCGAAAAAGTCCGACTGCAGTTTGACAACATGGTTTCGGATACCAAAAAATCAGCCAAGAAAGCGGTGGAAGCCGTGACACGATTCAAATGAAATTTTCTGTTTTTCAGGTAAGCCGCAGGGGTGGGCGCGAAAAAAACGAAGACCGCATGGGTTACTGCTACACGCGTGAGTCCGGGCTGTTTGTTTTGGCCGACGGTATGGGTGGCCATCCTGAAGGTGAAGTCGCTGCGCAACTGGCATTGCAGACCATTTCAGCGCTCTACCAAAAAGAAGCGCGCCCCGTGATCACTGACACGACTGAATTTTTGTCAAGTGCCTTGATGGCCGCACATCACCAAATCGTGCGCTACGCCAGTGAAAAAGGCATGCTCGACACGCCGCGCACCACATTGGTGGCGTGCATTTTGCAAGACGTAGGCGCAACTTGGGTTCACTGCGGTGATTCCCGGCTTTATGTGGTGCGTGACGGTGCGCTGCTAACCCGTACGCGTGACCATTCGTATCTGGAGCAGCAAAACGCGATCACAGCCAGAGTTGAGCATATCAATCGCAACATCCTGTTCACATGCCTGGGCTCGCCCACCAAACCTGTTTTTGATATCACCGGTCCGTTTACCTTGCAGCAAGGTGACAAGTTACTGCTTTGTTCAGACGGCCTGTGGGGCAGTTTGAGTGATGATGAAATTGTCAGACGCCTCTGCGCCAAGAGTGTGTCTGATGCCGTGCCTGACCTGGTCGAACGGGCGTTGCGAGCTGGTGGTGAACACAGCGACAACGTGACAGTATTGGCGATGGAGTGGGAAACGCCCGACGCTTTTGAATCCACACGGGGTATATCGACCGACACCATTTCAGACGGTGTGTTTGCATCGACTATTCAAGCAGGTGGTCTGGAATCATTTGTTGATGACCTCGATGAGGCAACCATAGAGCGCTCGATTGCCGAGATCAATGAGGCCATTCGCCGATCTGCTGCCCGCAAAGCCTGAATGACTGCCCAAGCAGCACATTTTTTACGCGGTTGGTTAAACCTTTTTTGAGAGTTCCATGATGAGTTCGTATAAACGAAGCGGTGATCGCGCCCCCAACGCCCTGCGCCCGGTTCAGATCACCCGCAGCTATACCGCCTACGCCGAGGGCTCGGTATTGATTGAATTTGGTGGCACCAAGGTACTCTGCACCGCATCGGTTGAAGAAAAAGTACCCGGCCATAAAAAAGGCAGCGGCGAAGGTTGGGTTACAGCTGAATACGGCATGCTGCCACGCGCTACCCACACCCGCAGCGACCGAGAAGCCGCACGCGGCAAACAAAGCGGCCGTACGCAGGAAATTCAGCGCCTGATTGGCAGATCAATGCGCGCCGTATTTGATTTAAAAAAGCTTGGTGAACGTACCATTTACCTGGACTGCGATGTGATCCAGGCCGATGGCGGCACACGTACGGCTGCGATCACCGGTGCTTTTGTGGCGGCGCAAGATGCAGTAAATAAACTGATGGCTGACGGCAAGTTGAAAGAATCACCAATACGGGACCACGTTGCTGCTATTTCGGCAGGAATTGTGCAGGGCATCCCTTTGCTTGACCTTGAATACACCGAGGACTTCGCCTGCGACACCGACATGAATGTGGTGATGACCGGAGCGGGCAATTTTGTTGAAGTGCAGGGTACGGCTGAAGGTGCTGCTTTTACGCGTGCCGAGATGGATGCGCTGCTGGGATTGGCTGAAAAGGGTATTCAGGAACTGGTTGCCATGCAACGC
>JAYVEE010000147.1:0-4576 GCA_043749005.1 Polaromonas sp.
GCGTATCCGACGCCACTGTCCGTTTGGGCTTGTACAGAACGGTTGCAGACCTCCAGCAAGGAGACTCCCATGCATTCCAAGCCGCGGCATCCTGGATAGGTCTTGCTGAGACATCCGAGTCCTTTGTGCTTTTTGTCACGGTCTTTGCTGCACTAACTTTCTATGTCACGCTTGCATTTGGCGGCGACGACGCGGCCTGGGTAGCATGGGGCGCATCTCGCGCCGCGACGGCCGTGTGCACCGCGGTTTTTGCCTCCGTCGAAGATGTGGCAACGCACTTCCAGTTGGTGTTGTCCAGCTTTGGCCTGGCTTTCACCCTGCGGGCGGCGAGCCGCCTCGAAACAACACCGACAAGCAGACGCACCGCGCTGGCACATGTACTTGGTGTTGTTGCGTTCCTGGTGTTGATAATGTTTGTGTCCTCCGCGTCGCGGACGAGCGCTCTGGTTGTGCTGGCGTGCTGCTTCACGCAGGGCGTGTACGACGCAATAACCGCGGGGGTGATTTGGGCTCACGCATCCCCTGGTGACCTGTTGTTTCGTCTGGCCGACAACCACAGCGTCTTGGTGGTACACACCGCACAGGTGTGCACATCAGTATGGAACGGCTTCACCCTGATCACAAGCCTTGCTGCCGAGCACAAACGGCACGAGTTTGCAGCGCTGGGCGCCTCCACAACTGGCATTGTGGAGGTTGGCGTTTCGCTAATCTTTGTTGTTGCATTGCTTTGTTGTCTGCTACCTGCGGAGCTGACACCGCGGAAGCGAGAGGCGCAACCTCTCTTGCCGGTTTTGTCTGCGTCAGCCGCTCCGCCGGAGCCACGGAGAAGAAAGACAAGGACGCCAATAGCAGCACCAGTAGCGCGATCTGGGTCAAAAGATCCAATTCGGTTTTTCTTGTGACTGTGGTATATAAAGTGTTTTACTACAATATTGTAGTGAAATGAAGCACTGGAAAAACGTGCTGCTCCTGATTCTCAGCACCCTTGCTTGCGTGGCCTCACAGAATGCAGCAACTTCGGTTTCCGTGAACTCTGGGAGTCTCAATTCTGATGTGTCAACTCTAAGACAATCGTTTTTTGGGTCTCTAAAAAATTTCAGTGGCGTGACCAATTACTGGAATCCCGGCAATTCCCATGTTGACGTTACAGCTGGAGTTCAGGGAGGCTGGATTCAGGGAACTTTTTCCACACCATTTGCTGTCACTTCGTGGGTTTGGGTTGGATATTCTCTACCAATCTACTTGATGGGGAGCAATGACAGTGTGACTTTCTACAATGTCAGCACCATAACCACTGGTGTGTATGGGGATAACCCACCGTACTGCGGGTCCCAGGGGTCAGCAGGTCTGTGTGGATCTGCAACGGTTTCTGGAAGCCCCGCATTCACCATGTATCGGGCCGTGACCAATGTGTCAAACTACAACAATGTGATCACTATGTATTCGTCTACTCTAAATCCGCCACCATCGCTTTCAAGCCCGCCACCATCGCTCTTCAGCCCACCGCCTGCAGTGTTGAGCCCACCGCCTGCAGTGTTGAGCCCCCCTTCATTACTACCGGGGGTCATAGCAGCAACAACGGTTTCGGTAAACCCAGGAAGCGCTACAACTTCTCTGTCAACGCTGGGCCAGTCGTTTTTCGGGTCTCTAACAAACTAAAGTGGTGTGGCCAACTACTGGAACCCAATCAACGTGTCTGCTGGTGTTACGGGCGGAGTGCTGGGGGGCTGGGTTCAGGGCACGTACTCACAACCTTTTCAGGTGACATCCTGGATCTGGGTCGGATACTCTGTACCCGTGTATTTGATGGGGAGCAATGACGGCGTTACATTTTCTAATGTCAGCGTCTTGACTACTTCCTCATTTGGCAGCAACCCTCCCTATTGCGGTTTGCAGGGCAACGCGGGGCCGTGCGAGTACGTCATCGTTTCCGGAGCAGGCGTGTATTCCGTATACCGAGCTGTGGCAGTCACGCCTACATACAATTCCGGCATCACCTTGCTGGGCACATTATTTCCTTCACCCCCAAGCCCGCCGGTGTCACCCACCCCACCTGCTCTGAGCCCTCCACCACCCGGGATCTCTCCGCCGCCTGCTGTGGTGCCGAGTCCGCCGCCTGTTGTGGTGCTGAGTCCGCCGCCAACCGTGGTGCTGAGTCCGCCGCCTGCTGTGGTGCTGAGTCCGCCGCCTGCCGTGGTGCTGAGTCCGCCGCCTGCCGAGGTGCTGAGTCCGCCGCCTGTTTCTGTGTCAAGCCCTTCTCCGCAACCACCACCGCCGGATCAGCAATCACCAACACCCAATTCGGTGCCGGCCACTGCAAGTGGCACGCTAGCATTGCCAATTGCCGCCATTGCCGGTATTGCTGCGGGAGGCTTTGTCATATTGCTGTGCGCTTGTTGCATCTACATTGCTTGCAGCAACAGCATACAAAAGAAAAAACAAGGCGCATCCGGAAAAGCATCAAGGAGAACGATTGCTCAATCTCTCCGGTTGTAGTTTTGTTGTGCTGTCACAAAATGTAATATTTTTTCTTGAGAGCTCCAGCCGCTTCTACCTGCTTGCAAACCACGTCCGAATGTGTTATCAGACATAATAACGCGTTTGGTGGACCAAGCAATGCGGCGTGATGGAGCTCAGAAAATTAAAAGTTATGACAGTACAAAAAAAATTAAAAAATCTCTCTTCTGTCATCTCCTTCTGTCATCTTTTGCCGAATTTTTTTTCGGTCGAGGTGGAAATTTTTTTGGCCAAAGATGACAGAAGGAGATGACAGAAGAGGAAATTTTCCAGCCACCCAAGAGCCCCAGCCGCTTCTGCGTGCTTGCAAACCACGTCCGAGGGTGTTATTAGGAACAAGAACGCGTTTGGTGGACCACGTCACGCGGCGTGATGGAGATCAAAAAGATTTAAAAACACAGTATTTGGAATGGGCGCGTCAGCCTACTTCGCGAGGCTCTTCTGAAAATCCTTGATTTGCTGAACCTTCTGAATAACAAGCGCAACAGCGTCGACAGAAACAACGGCAATCGTTGTGCCAATGTCAGACGATACCTTGATTGCAACACAGGAGACCCCAAGAAAAACTAACCATGCAACTCTCATCATTTTCACATCATTTTCGGTCTCTTTTTGTACATCCATCCACCAGGCTTGCGTGGCATTTTGACAAGGCTAGCAAAAGCTTGATATTCTCGCCGTGCACGTTGATCTTGCCGGTGATTTCGTTTTTTGTTGCCACGTGGTTGCGAACAAGGGAGAGCGCGGAATACACGGCGTTTACAACATCTTTGGCTTGCCGCTCGTGCGCGAGCACGCCGTCCCGCATCATGATGTGGTTGGCAATCGAGCGCTTCGACCACTCTGGCGCCTGTGCGCATATGGGACGCACTTGCGTTTCGTAGAACTCACTGACAAGGTTTACAAGGTCTCGGGTGCTCATGCCCTTTCCGATGTGCAGGTCAATGAGAGCTTTGAGACGCCGCACGCCTTCGTGGAGTTCGATTTCACCCAAGTCCGTGAGTGTGCTGACGTCAACCCCCTCGGTCGAAAAAAGCGCAAAGAACCCAGGGTCCTCAGCTTCCGCTTCCTCCTCGAGCGGGTACGGCTCTGTGTCATTGGGGGCGCGACACGGAGTAAAATCAAGGTCCGCGTTCGGAATAGCCTCTTCGGACGCAGCAGCTTTTCGCCGCTTCCGCCCGCGATCCGAGAAATCACCAAACGAGCTAGACGACATCCCCGCTCTGTGTGATTGCCGCCCTACCCATTAATACCTAAACGTCTGCGGAGCGGCTTCTGGAACCATTCGTGGAATGCGCCCAAAGCGCTTGCTCCTCGTGGTCTTTTGCGTCGCATCGTTTCCCCCGTGCCGGTGCGCCATGACGCAAGCAACAATGCAAAAAACTACGGCAATACCACCAGCCGTTGCACTCACGGGGATGACCCACGCCGGAAGTGGGTTGGAATTCTTGGGCGGTGGTGAGGGAGGCGATGGTGGTGGCGACGGGGGTGTGGGAGGTCTTGGTGGTTGCGGCGACGCCAGGACGAGCGGAGGTGGTGAAGCCTGGAGGAGCGGAGGTGGTGACGCCTGGACAAGCGGAGGTGGCGATGCTCGAATGGGCGGAGGTGATGCTTGGGCAAGCGGGGGTGGTGATGATTGAACGGGGGGAGGAGACGTATTGGTTGGCGGCGGACTTGCAGTGGTGTAGATGAATGTAATGCCGTTGGAGAGAGTGTCTTGAATTCTTGGAAGAAGTGGCGCCACAACAACCGGTGAATACCCGCTAAGCCCGGTTGCAGCACGAACAGTTACAAAATCCCCAGAACCCCCATCACCATTGCCTGAACAACTGGTAGCGTTGTCCGCCAAGAACTGGTACAGTGGCAAACCGTTGACACGCACAGTTGTTGTTGTCCTATCCACAGTGATACCCCCCTCCAGAGTGTCTGGGGCACTAATGACGGTGTTTGATGGGTTGGGTACTTCCACGTACGGCCAATCTGGCCCAACAAAGGTCGGGGTTGTGCTTCCGGTCAGGCTGTCGTTGTGGTAGAAGTAGACGCAGCGTGTTTCCGCCAC
>JAYVEE010000148.1:0-14126 GCA_043749005.1 Polaromonas sp.
TTGCAGTTGACCACCCAGACCAGGTTGTCGAGCTTTTCGCGGGCGGCCAGCGTCAAGGCGCTCATGCTCTCGGGCTCGTCCATCTCGCCGTCGCCAAACACGCCCCACACTTTGCGCGTGTTGCAATCAAGCAATCGCCGGTGCGTGAGATAACGCATGAAGCGCGCATGGTAAATCGAGCTGATCGGCCCAATGCCCATTGAGCCGGTGGGGAACTGCCAGAAATCCGGCATCAGATACGGATGCGGGTAACTGCACAGGCCTCGCGCGCCTCCGTTTTCTTTGTTTTCAGGCGCTGTGAGTTCTTGCCGGTAAAAGCGCAAGTCCTCCTCTTGCAGTCGGCCTTCCAGATAAGCCCGTGCATACACGCCTGGTGCACTGTGCGGCTGAAAAAACACCAGGTCACCGCGGTGTTGGCCATGGCTTAGACCCTCTCTCGCTTTGAAAAAATGGTTGAACCCGGTTTCAAACAGATCAGCTGCACTCGCATAACTGGCAATGTGCCCACCCAGCTCGCTCGACCCGCCAGACTCTGCCTGATTGGCCCGTACCACCATGGCTAGCGCATTCCAGCGCATTAGTGCCGCGATACGCTCTTCAATCGCCAGATCGCCGGGGAACGCAGGCTGCTCGTCCACATGAATGGTGTTGACATACGGCGTACACAACTCGGGCTGCCAGCCAATGCGCTGGGTGCGTGCGCTGCGGCTTAGAGCGTCAAGCAGCTGGCGGGCGCGGGTGGGGCCCTGCGTGGCTACCAGCGCCTCAAACGCCGCCAACCATTCGGCGGTTTCCATAGGATCTGGGTCGGTGCTGAGGTGTTGGTGGTTAATATTCATATGGCTAGAACTATAGGTAAAAACACGCCAAAGGTGCTGCGTTAACAGCAAGACAGACAACGTTTATGCGGCATAAAATGCTTGAAAAACCTACTTCCAAACGATATGCAGCTTGATTCAACCGATTTGAAGATTCTTGACGAGTTACAACGCGATGGCTCACTGTCCAATGTTGAATTGGCTCGTCGCGTGCATTTAAGCCCCTCACCCTGTCTGGCCCGCGTCAAGGCTATGGAGGTGGCGAAAGTGATTGATCGCTATGTGGCAATAGCCAACGCGGCAGCACTCGGCTTGGGGCTGAGCGTTTTTATCTCCATCAGCCTGCGCAGTCAAAACAGGGATTCGCTTGCAGAGTTTGAACGCCGCATTGCCGAGCATGACGAGGTGATGGAGTGTTATTTGATGACCGGTGACAGCGACTATCTGATTCGCGTGGCGGTAGCCGACATTGGCGCACTTGAGAAATTTATACTGAACCAGCTCACGCCCATCCCGGGCATTGAAAAAATCCGTTCCAGCTTTGCGCTCAAGCAAGTGCGCTACAAAACTGCATTGCCTTTACCAAATTAATTTCGTGCGTTTTATATGCTATTAAATGAGGAGCGTCTTAACCCAATATAAATTGGGCTTAAAGGCTTAAATATTGAAAGCATGAAGGAGAGAAAATTTAAATTACATTTTTGATTGGAACACCAGCCCTGCGTGTTCACGAAGCGCATGAAACTTGATTTTGGGCCATTGCTGCTCTACGGCGCGAAGTGTAGCGCTGTGGTCTACCAAAAGCGTCGGCGCATCAACCGCATCAAGCGCAACGCGGTGCGCATTGGCGTCCATGAATTTTTTCAGCTCATTGGCGTCGTCGCACGTCACCCAGCGGGCCAGATTAAAGTTGCTCGGCATGATGCGGGCCTTAACACCGTACTCGTGTTCTAACCGATGCGCGACCACTTCAAACTGCAACTGGCCAACCGCCCCAAGCAGTAGCAGTGAACCTGCAATCGGCCTGAAGACCTGAATCGCACCCTCTTCTCCGAGCTGAGTCAAACCGGCGCGCAGTTGCTTGGTGCGCAAAGGGTCAGCGACTTCAACCGCACGAAACATTTCGGGGGCGAAAAATGGCAAACCAGTGAACTGCAAAGCTTCGCCTTCGGTCAGGGTGTCGCCCAACTGCAGTACGCCGTGATTGGGAATGCCGATGATGTCGCCGGCAAAAGCCGTGTCGAGCAACTCACGCCGCTGGCTCATAAAGCTGACCACCGTGTTGGGGCGCAGTTCTTTGCCGCTGCGCACGACTTTTAGCTTCATGCCGCGTGTGAACTCACCACTGGCAACGCGTAAAAATGCAATACGGTCGCGATGCGCCGGATCCATATTGGCCTGGATTTTGAACACCACACCCGAGAATTTTTTCTCTTCAGGGTGAACGACGCGTTGCATGGCAGCACGGTCGGCGGGTGCGGGGGCCAGGTCAACCAGTGCATCCAGCACTTCCTGCACGCCAAAGTTGTTGATGGCCGAGCCGAAAAACATCGGTGTTTGCTTGCCTGCTAAAAAAAGTTTGCGGTCAAACCCAGGCGTTGCACCTGCCACCAGTTCAATCTCGCCTTTGGCTTGTTCGTATTCAGCGCCAAAGCGTCTGGCAGCTTCAGCATTACCCAAGCCCGCCAGGATTTCATCGTCGCCGCCGGCTTTGTCTTCACCGGGACTAAACACACGCATCCGGTCTTCGCGGCGGTCATAGACACCGTGAAAAAGTTTGCCCATGCCGACAGGCCACGTAAACGGCACGACGGCCATCCCCAGCTCACGCTCAATTTCGTCCATCACAGTCACAGGGTCTTGCACCTCGCGGTCCATTTTGTTGACAAAGGTGAGGATGGGCGTGCCGCGTGCCCGGCAAACTTGCAGCAGTCGGCGGGTCTGCGGCTCGACGCCATTGGCTGCGTCAATCACCATCAGTGCTGCATCAACGGCCGTTAAAACGCGATAAGTGTCTTCACTGAAGTCCTGGTGGCCGGGAGTGTCAAGCAGGTTGATGACGCAATCGCGGTATTCCATTTGCATGACCGATGAAGCCACAGAAATGCCACGCTGCTTTTCAATTTCCATCCAGTCGCTGGTGGCGTGGCGTGCAGCTTTGCGGGCTTTGACACTGCCAGCAATCTGAATCGCACCCGAAAACAGCAGAAGCTTTTCAGTCAGCGTGGTCTTGCCGGCGTCGGGGTGGGAAATGATGGCAAACGTGCGGCGGCGTTTGACCTGTTTTTCTATTTCAGTAATTTCGGGCATAACCCGTGATTATGGGTGACGCCTCTTATTTTTCGGGCTGTTTGCTAAACCTTGGTTGACGCACACCGTCAATCACGACCTCTTCATGGAACATCAGCGCAGGGCGCACCCACAAGCCATGCTCGCCGTAAAGCGCGCGGTAGAGTGTCATGGGACTTAAATCTTCGCTGTGCCGCACTGTGCCTATGACTTCATAAAGCATCCCTTTGTAGTGTTTATATAGCCCGGGCGGCGTGGCGATGAGAGGTGGCAGTTGTTTGGACATGAGTTATGAATGGGACAATAGGGTGATGCATCCTAAAGCCCTTCTCGACAGTTGCTCTGATCTTCTCAAGCACGTTCTCAAATTTGACCAGCCCGCCGACATGATGTTGTCGAAGTATTTCCGTGAGTTTCGTCTCGGGCCGCGTGAGCGCGCCACGCTGGCTGAAACGGTCTACGGCGTGTTGCGCAAGAAAAACCTTTACACCTACCTGGCCCAGCATGGTCACGGCGCTCCGGAACGCAGGCTGGCGATTTTGGGTTTTGCAGCGGATCGTGAGTTTTTAATGGCGGCACTGTCCGACCAGGAAATAGATTGGCTCAAGCGTTGTGACCAGGTCAGGCCTGAAGACCTGATGGAACTGCATCGCCACAATTTGCCCAACTGGCTGGTGGAGCCGCTTAAAACGCAGTTGGGTGATGACTTTTGGCCGCTGGTTGAAAGTTTGAATGCACCTGCGGGGTTGGACTTGCGCGTCAACACGCTCAAGGACAAACGGGCAGATATTCAAAAAGAACTCAACAAAGCCGGCCTGAAGACCGAAGCCACACCTTATTCGCCTTGGGGCCTGCGACTGGCAGACAAGTCACAACTCGGCAAGCTTGATGCTTTCACGCGCGGGGCGATTGAAGTGCAGGATGAAGGCTCGCAGCTGCTGGCATTGCTGGTTGAAGCCAAACGCGGTGAAATGGTGGTGGACTTTTGCGCGGGGGCGGGCGGTAAAACACTGGCCATCGGTGCAACCATGCGTAGCACGGGGCGGCTGTATGCGTTTGACACGTCGGGTCACAGGCTAGCAGCGCTCAAGCCGCGCTTGGCGCGCAGTGGTTTGTCCAATGTGCATCCGGTGGCAATTGCGCATGAGCGCGACGACCGCATCAAGCGATTGGCAGGCAAAATTGATCGGGTGTTGGTTGATTCGCCTTGTTCCGGTTTGGGCACCTTGCGCCGCAACCCTGATTTGAAATGGCGGCAAACTCCCAAAGCGATTGAGGAACTGGTCGCCAAGCAAACCGCGATTTTGCAGAGCGCTGCACGACTTCTAAAGCCGGGTGGGAGGCTGGTTTATGCCACTTGCAGCATTTTGCGTGAAGAAAATGAGCAAATAGCAGAAGCGTTTACAACTGCTAACACAAACTTTAAAGTCCTCGAAGTTGCACCCTTACTAACCCATGCTGGTGTTGAAAACGCTGTAAAACTATGTAGCGGGCCTTACCTGCGGTTATGGCCTTACCTGCACCACACGGATGGTTTCTTCGCCGCAGTTTGGCAGAAATCGTGACATTTTTAACGATTTTTGCATAGTGTTTAGCAATATTTAATGTTTTATAACTGTTCTTTACGGTTTCGTCTGCATAGACCTCGGCGATTGGGAGTGTTTGATGTTTTACGCCGATGAGCATAGAATACAAGTTAGATTTGTTCGCATCGCAACGGCTTTTCGCCGGAGCGTTGCAGCACGGATTGTCTAAAGGACTTTTATGATGTTTTTGAATGCCTCCATTGATTGGCTGGCGCATGGTCTGTTGGCCGCGAGCTGGTGGCAAATCATTTTGTACACACTGGTGACGACGCACATAACTATTGCCAGTGTGACTATTTATCTGCATCGTCATCAGGCGCATCGCGCCATGGATCTGCATGCGCTGCCTGCGCACTTTTTCCGTCTTTGGCTATGGCTGGGCACGGGTCAGGTTACCAAAGAGTGGGTGTCTATTCACCGTAAGCATCACGCAAAGTGCGAAACGCTTGAAGACCCGCACAGCCCGCAGGCTCATGGCATCAAAAAAGTATTTTGGCAAGGCGCCGAGCTTTATCGTGCCGAGAGCAAGAATCGGGAGACCATGTCCAAATATGGTCACGGCACACCGAACGACTGGATGGAGCGTAACTTGTACACCCGCTATAGCTGGCAGGGAGTGGGGTTGATGATGATTATCAACCTGGCATTGTTTGGTGCGGCTGGTCTTGCTGTTTGGGCGGTGCAAATGATGTGGATCCCAGTGACGGCAGCCGGCATCATCAATGGTATTGGCCACTATTGGGGTTACCGCAATTTTGAAGCGCCGGACGCGAGTACCAATATTTCGCCTTGGGGCGTGATGATTGGCGGTGAAGAGTTGCACAACAACCACCACACTTATCCGACGTCGGCCAAGTTTTCGGTCAAGCCATATGAGTTCGACATTGGTTGGGGCTACATTCGTGCGCTTGAAATGGTTGGTTTGGCCAAGGTCAAGAAGGTACCGCCAAAATTGCGGCTGGGAACCATTCAGCCAGTAGCTGACGAAAAAACACTGGAGGCGCTGATTGCGCACCGCTATGAGGTAATGGCCGGCTTTGCGCGCGCGATGCGGTACGCCGGCAGGGTTGAAATTGCAGCTTTGAAGTCTAAAAATGCAGACGCTTCAGTGTTGCGAGCAGCCAATCGCTGGCTGCACCGCGACGACGACAAGGTTCCTGCGTCTGCCAAACTGCAGTTGGCTCAAGTCAGAGCCGAGCACCCTGTGCTGGACAAAATGGTGATCATGCGTGAAGAGTTGCGCCAGATGTGGTTAAGTACTTCCGCATCTCGTGAACAACTTACAGCTGATCTGCAAGGCTGGTGCTACCGAGCTGAGCAGAGCGGTATTGCTGCGCTTAACGAGTTTTCAATGACGCTGCGAGCTGCCAAGGCATAGTCGCAGCCGATTGAGTAAAAGCCGCCCCGGAATTTTCTGAGGCGGCTTTTTTATTCTTTAAAAATGAGACGTAAAAAAACCGCTGGACATAATAGTCAGCGGTTAATCGATTGTAGTTGAATTATTTCAACTTGATTTCTTTATATTCCACATGCTTGCGAGCTTTTGGATCAAATTTCATGATCAACATTTTGTCGGGCGTGGTCTTTTTGTTTTTGGTGGTCGTATAAAAGTGACCTGTGCCGGCAGTTGATTCCAGCTTGATCTTTTCGCGTGCGCCTTTAGCCATGATTGTTCCTTAAACTTCACCACGGGCACGAAGATCCACCAGGATCGCATCAATGCCTTTTTTATCGATCAATCGCAGACCAGCACTGGTAATACGCAAGCGCACCCAGCGATTCTCGGTCTCGACCCAAAAGCGGCGGTATTGCAGATTAGGCATAAACCGGCGCTTTGTTTTGTTATTGGCGTGGGAAACATTGTTTCCTACCATCGGGCCTTTGCCCGTTACCTGACAGACGCGTGCCATTAGCACTCTCCGTAAAAAATAAAATCGGATGCGGAAAAACAGGATGGTTGTTCCAGCGAAGCCTTTGATTATAGCTTGAAAAGTCGCTCGCAATATTCGTTATCAAGCGTTCTGTTCCAAAAACCGCTGTGCGTCAAGAGCTGCCATACAGCCAGTACCTGCGCTGGTAATGGCTTGGCGGTAAACGTGATCTTGCACATCGCCAGCTGCAAATACGCCAGGCACGCTGGTCATGGTGGCAAAACCGTCCAGCCCGGTTTTTGTGATGATGTAGCCGCCTTTCATATCAAGCTGACCGGTAAAAATGTCGGTGTTGGGCTGGTGTCCAATGGCAATAAAGCAGCCTTTAAGTGTGATGTCTTGTGTTGATTCGTCATGAGTGCTTTTCAGGCGCACCCCAGTCACACCACCTGCATCACCTAAAACTTCATCCAGCGTGCTGAAAGTTTTTAAAACGATTTTCCCCGCAGCGACCTTTTCATGCAGTTTATCGACCAGAATTGCTTCCGCCTTGAATTTGTCGCGCCGATGTACCAGATAAACCTTGCTGGCAATGTTGGACAAATACAGGGCCTCCTCAACCGCCGTGTTGCCACCGCCAACGACACATACCTCTTGCTCGCGGTAGAAAAATCCGTCGCAAGTGGCGCAGCCTGAAACACCACGTCCCATAAATTTGGTTTCACTTTCCAGTCCCAAGTACTTGGCCGAGGCACCCGTGCAAATAATCAGCGAGTCGCAGGTGTAGACGCCGCTATCACCCGTGAGGGTGAAAGGGCGTTTTGAAAAATCAACCGTATGAATGTGGTCAAAAAGTATCTCAGTATTGAAACGTTCAGCGTGCTCTAAAAAACGCTGCATCAACTCAGGCCCTTGCACGCCTTGCGCATCGGCAGGCCAGTTGTCAACGTCGGTTGTGGTCATCAGCTGGCCACCTTGTGCTATTCCAGTAATCAGAACCGGATTCAGGTTTGCTCGCGCTGCATAGACAGCAGCGGAGTAACCCGCGGGTCCTGAACCGAGGATAAGAACTTTTGAATGTTTCATGGGTAAAAAACCTGATGGGGAACGCAGTAAAACTCAGTTAAAGTCCATTGCTTGACAGTTAAATAATGAAGCTGCTTCAGTCTTGAAGCTAACATACGACAACTATTGTAGGGACTTCAAATTTGTTCCGTGTACGGTAGGGTCAGAGGAAAAAGCAATGTCAACAATGGTGTCTAACCTAGAACTTATACGCAGAGTTCCTCTGTTTTCAATGCTCACTGCAAGCCAAGCCGAGTCGGTCGCAGACGCGGTTGTCAAATCAAGATTCAAGCGCGGTGAATCGATTGTTGAGCAGGGGAAAAAATCAAACTCTCTGGCGATTATTTTGACGGGCAGAGCACGCGTCGTCACAACGGATGTGCGGGGAAGGGAAGTTATTTTGGCCACCATGCAGCCGGGCGACTACATTGGCGAGATGAGCCTGATCGACAACGAACCTCACTCTGCAACCGTGCGCGCAGAAGTTCAAACTGATGTACTGATATTGGGTCGGCTCGAATTTGCGCGCTGCCTGCCCGAAAATTCGTCGATGGCCTACGCTGTGATGAAGGGGTTGGTGCAGCGCTTGCGCCATGCGGATCGCAAAATCGAATCGCTTGCACTGATGGATGTGTATGGCCGGGTTGCAAGGGCGCTGCTGGAGTTTGCTGTAGTTGATGCCGACGGCAATGCTGTGATTCGTGAAAAGGTTTCGCGCCAAGACCTGGCCAAAATGGTCGGTGCTTCACGCGAGATGGTCAGCCGCGTGATGAAAGACCTGGAAGAGCGTGGTTTTATTGAGACCCGCAGCGATGGCTCCGTGGTGGTTAAAGAACGTTTGAATTCCCTCGAGTAGCTAGGCATCTGTCTTATCTGCGGTAAGCTAACGCAGGCTATGACTTATTCACTTGACACCCTGAACACACAAAATTCCACAACCACTGCCCCACCGAGTGGTGTACGCCGCTTTACTCAAGAGGTCGGCTTGATTTTTGGGTTGCTGGGTTTGCTTTTTGGACTGCTGGCGCTTGTTAGTTACTCTTCTCAAGACGCTGCATGGTCAACGTCGGGCAACGTGCAGGCTCTTGGCACAACGCCAGGTGGCATTTACAACTGGGGCGGCACTCTGGGTGCTTATCTGGCTGATGCGGGTTATTTTTTGCTTGGCTTTTCCGTGTGGTGGCTGCTGGTCGCGGGTTTGTCAGCGTGGCTTTCAGCGCTCGCTGAGTGGTTACGCGCGGAGACATTGCAGCAAAAGCCGCTTGACAGCAGGCGCCTAAAGTTCTGGCTGGGACTGCTTTTACTTGTGGCGGCTAGTAGCGGACTGGAGTGGTCACGCCTTTACCGCTTTGAGGCGCATCTGCCTGACCATGCCGGCGGCGCTCTTGGTTATTGGGTGGGTCGCGCTGGCGTCAAGTGGCTGGGCTTTTCGGGGTCTGGCTTGGTCTTGATTGCTGTTGGCGTGGTGGCTGCGTCTAGCGTGTTTAACTTTTCCTGGGCCCATACCGCCCAGCGGCTTGGCGAGTGGATAAGCAACCTGATTGAATCGCGCCGCGAAAAACGCGAAATTGCTGAAGATCTGGCGGTAGGCAAAAAGGCCGCCAAGGAGCGTGAAGACATATTGATTGACGAGCGCATTGAAATTGAAGAGCACCACCCCCTGCCTGTTTTGATTGAGCCAACGTTTGTGGATATTCCCAGAAGCGAGCGCGTCATCAAAGAAAGGCAAAAGCCCCTCTTCAAGGACATGCCTGACTCCAAGCTACCGCAGGTTGATTTGCTTGACGGCGCGCCATCGAAACAGGAGGGCGTGGCGCCTGAAACACTAGAGATGACGTCCCGCCTAATTGAAAAAAAGCTTAAAGACTTCGGCGTTGACGTGCGCGTGGTGGCCGCAGCACCCGGTCCGGTCATCACGCGTTATGAGATCGAACCCGCTACGGGTGTCAAAGGCTCGCAAGTGGTGGGACTAGCCAAAGACCTGGCGCGTGCGCTCAGCCTGGTATCTATCCGCGTGATTGAAACCATTCCGGGTAAAAACTACATGGCGCTGGAATTACCGAACGCAAAGCGCCAGTCAATCAAACTCAGCGAGATTTTGGGTTCGCAGGTTTACAACGAGGCCAAGAGTTTGCTCACCATGGGTTTGGGCAAAGACATTGCAGGCCACGCGGTAGTGGCCGACCTGGCCAAAATGCCGCACTGCCTGGTGGCGGGCACCACAGGTTCGGGTAAATCAGTCGGCATCAACGCCATGATTCTGAGCCTGCTGTACAAGGCAGATGCGCGCGATGTGCGACTGCTGCTAATAGACCCCAAGATGCTGGAAATGAGCGTTTATGAAGGTATTCCGCACCTGTTGTGCCCAGTTGTCACAGACATGCGCCAAGCCGCGCATGGGCTGAATTGGTGCGTGGCAGAGATGGAAAAGCGCTATAAATTGATGAGCAAGATGGGCGTACGCAACCTGGCAGGCTACAACCTCAAAATAGATGACGCCAAAGCCAAAGGCGAGATGATAGGCAACCCGTTCAGCCTGACACCTGACCAGCCCGAGCCATTGGAGCGCCTGCCTTATATCGTGGTGGTGATTGACGAGCTGGCCGACTTGATGATGGTGGTGGGCAAAAAGATTGAGGAGCTCATAGCCCGGCTGGCGCAAAAAGCCCGCGCTGCGGGCATCCATTTGATACTGGCCACACAACGACCCAGTGTTGATGTGATTACCGGGCTGATCAAGGCCAACATTCCAACACGCCTGTCGTTTCAGGTCAGTAGCAAAATCGACAGCCGGACCATCCTGGATCAAATGGGTGCTGAGGCGCTGCTGGGTATGGGCGACATGCTTTACATGCCCAGCGGCACGGGTTTTCCAGTCCGGGTTCATGGCGCTTTTGTGAGTGACGATGAAGTTCACCGCGTTGTTGCCTATTTGAAAGAGCAGGGTGAACCCAATTACATCGACGGTATTCTTGAAGGCGGTGTGGCTGACGGTGAAGGCGGCGACTTGGGCGGTGACCTTTCTGCATCGGGCGGTAAAGGTGATGAAAGAGACCCGATGTATGACCAGGCCATTGAGATCGTTCTGAAAAACCGCAAGGCATCAATTTCGCTGGTTCAGCGGCATTTGAAGATTGGTTACAACCGTTCTGCCCGTATGCTTGAGGAAATGGAAAAGGCCGGCCTGATCAGCGCCATGTCAGGTAGCGGCCAGCGTGAAATTCTTGTGCCTGCACGGGCAGAATGACCACATGTTGCGCTTAGCCTCTACACCACACTCTGAATATGATTAGTCTAAAACTCTTCCATTTCCCCAAGGTAATTCTGGCTTCGGTATTTGCTATTATTTCACTAGCTGCTGGCGCTCAAGAAAAGGGGGCTGCAGACCTAAGTAGCTTAGTTTCCCTTGAAAACTTCGTTAAAAATACGAAAAGCGGCCGTGCAGCTTTCACGCAGGTTGTGACCAGTCCGGCCAAAGACGGCCAAACGCCAAAAGCCAAAACATCAAGCGGCACGTTTGAGTTCCTGAGGCCAAACCGCTTCAAGTTTCTGTACAAAAAACCGTTTGAACAGTCGATCGTCTCCGATGGCCAAACCCTGTGGCTGTACGATGTGGATTTGAATCAGGTAACAGCTCGCAAGCTGGTGCAAGTGCTCAATGGCACGCCGGCTGCTGTGATTGCTGCTGCGGCAGACCTTAAAGGTTTGCAGGCTGATTTTGTTTTAGTTGCGTTGCCAGAAAAGGCAGGCCTGCGCTGGGTTCAGGCTGTGCCTAAAACAAAAGAAGGTCAGTTGCAAAGCATTACTGTGGGCATCAAGACGACTGACAAAGGAACAGAGTTGGCAGCGCTGGAGATCCTTGACAGTTTTGGGCAACTGTCAGTGATGACGTTCAGCCAGTTTGAGGTCAACCCAACTCTTGCGGCAGCCAGTTTTCAATTCAAGCCGTCTGCAGGTGCGGATGTCAGTAAACAGTGAGTAGATTTCCAGTGACAGTTTCTTGAATTTTTTAAACTTCCTGAATTTTGTAGCCTAAGCCGCGTATTGTTTGAATTAGTGACGGTTGTCCGTCTGGGTCAATTTTTCCTCGTATGCGACGAATGTAAACATCCACCACGTTGGTCAGCGGGTCTTCATAAGTGCCCCACACATTTGACAAAATCCTTTCACGGCTGAACAGTCGGCCGGGCGCACTCATTAAAAGCTCAAGTAACGCCAGCTTTTTGGCGGTGAGGGAAATCTCTTGAGTACCGTTATGGACAACCATTTTTTCGCGGTCGAAAATCAGTGCTCCGACCTTCAATTGAGTGGACGGTGTGCCGCGGGTCTGTATCTCAGCAGGCCTGCGCATCAAAGATTCAATGCGCGCCAATAACTCATCGAAAGCAAAAGGTTTTGTAAGATAGTCGTCGGCACCGCAGCGTAAACCTGTCACACGGTCTTGTACGGTACCCATTGCGGTCAACATCAAAATCGGTACAGAGTTGCGGTCGACGCGCAGTTGCTGACACACTTCAATGCCGTTCAATCCAGGCAACATCACATCAAGCAAAACGGCTGAAAAAACTTCAGTCCTGATGGCTGCCAAAGCGGCCTGACCATCGCTTGCCAAGCTCACACGATAACCTTCAGCACGCAATCCGCGCTGCAAAAAATCTGCCACCCTCGTGTCGTCTTCTACAACCAGCAGGTTCATGCCAATTCATTTTCTGCAATGCTCTGCGTTGAGTGTTTTTTGTTGTGCAGTATTTGTGCGGTGGCAGGAACTTGAAGCAGGGGGAGCATGATCGTCGCCCGAACTCCACCGCTCTCTACGCAAGAGCCATCTGCTCTGTAAACGACATTATTCTTCAGATCAATCTGGCCGTCGTGTGAGATGATGATTGCTTGGGCAATTGACAACCCCAACCCTGCGCCGTCAGGGCGCATCTGGCGAGCTTTTTCGCCTCGGAAATCACGCTCAAACACTCCCAGTGCTTCGCTCTCCGACAAGCCGATACCTTGATCAATGACTGTAATGTTTGCCGTACCTGCAGGGATATCTACGCGAATGCCTATGCTCACTTTTCCTGGCGACTCGCTGTATCGCACCGCATTTTCCAGAACAATTGTCAGGACCTGTTGCAAGCGGTCTTTGTCAGCATAAATCATGGCGGATTCTGCTTCTGGAGTTATCACCTCGCTTGTTTGAGTGATGGAAATGTTTCGGTTGGCAGCAACAGCTGTAATTTGTGACAGGGCAGCTTTGACTACAACACTCAAATATGTAGGTTGAAGCTTTAAAGCGTAATGCTGGCTATTCGATTTGGCCAACTCCAGCAAATCCTCCACACGACTATTCAAGTCGGCGGTAGCTTCAACAATTCGGCTTAAACTTGCACGATAGTATGACGCGTCATGGTGCGTTCCGCGCAAGGCAATTTCTGCTTCACCACGAATTACCGTGACGGGTGTTCGCAATTCATGACTGACTTCGGCAAAAAATTGTCTGCGCCGGCTATCTATACGCAGCAATGCCTCGTGGCTACGGGTTACATCTGCAGTTTTAAGCGCAATTGCATCATCCAAACCTTGCCGAACGCTTTGACTCTCTGAGCGTGCAGCTTCCAACTTAATAGCAGTTGCATTTAGCTGGCGCGTAATTTGGCCAAACTCATCATCAGCGACTACAAATCCACGGTGCGTATAGTTGCCTTGTGCTATGGCAGCTGCGGCTTGCACCAAGGCATCAAATGGTTGGTGCATGCGCTTGACGAAATAGACAACTGCAAACACGCCCAGTGCGACAGAAACGAAAGCCAACAACAAACTGGCCGTTCGCATTCTGGCCAAAGCGTTAGCAAGTTGCGACTTGGCGAAATCGCTGGTAGCGCGTTGTCTCACCACGGCCTGCTCTAAAACAGGACGTACATCGCGACCATCTGAGCGGTCAAAAATACCGATAAGATTTTTCCACGCACTAGACTGATCGACAGCTGACGGTTGAAATTTGACAGCTTCCGCTGAAGCTTTCAAAATAGAAAAATTCTGTACAAGAAGTTGTAACGCGGCATATTCACTGTCGCCGTCTTCCCGATTCAATTCGGCATCTTTAGGGGCAAGTTTCTGCAGTTCCTCAAGGCTGCGCGACATTTTTTCAAGCAGTGCAATTTTTGTCGTCTCGGGCGCATCGCCAGCCAAAGCCGATTGTGCAAACCAGACTTTCAATCGCTGTTTGTTGGCACCCAGCTCCAAGTAATGGTTAAGCATACTGGTGGCCACCACACTCCGTTGGGCATGGTGGGCAGCAGAGTTCGTTGCCCAAAAAGTAAAAATCCCTTGCATGATCGCCAACACAACCAATGCAGCAAACGCGATACTTAGTCGGGATCTAATCATGCAAGCAGCTTACTGGATAAACAAACACTCCACCATCCTGTTTTATCTTGCCTGCGGTTTGACCACGCTTCCCAGGCAGGATGATCTATGTGTGTGCAGATGTCTGTCAGTTTTACAGA
>JAYVEE010000149.1:0-14121 GCA_043749005.1 Polaromonas sp.
GATGCCTTATCGTTAAGCCTTGAAGGAATCCAGAGGCGTTACAAAGGCAACCCCAAACTACCCCTTCCCCTGACTAAACATTTCGTCGGCGTTTTCAAATTGGTAGATGAGGCTCATAAGCCAGCAGAGGACAATCAGGAGCTGTGTTGTCATTCAGACAATGCGAAAAGGGTGTTTCCTCCTTGAGGCCGATCGATAAAGTTATATGTACGAATCGTGACCTACCTGAATCATGCTTGAAACCTACTTTTCTAGGCATGTTTGATTGCTTTAACCAAATGGATACGGGCGCAACCAGCTATTTATAGAATTATTTCTTAATAACCAGCACGCCGCTACTAACGTAGCTTGCTAGTTAGAAGTGTTGTTTTCATATTACAGCGCCATGCTGCAACTCGCGCAACACAAGCTGGTAGAAAGTCTGTGCTTGTTGTTGCTATAGTGGTTTCCCCGCCTCTCCACTGCCGTTTGCTGCCCTGTTCCAGCCGGCGTTACGCTCCGGTTGATGCCGCCAATTGCGCTAAGTGCCCATGCAAGAATCACACAGATTCTTTTTTTGAGTTCGCTGTCACGGTTTTGTGGGTTCGGGTCGTATCTCACGGTAACCTTCTTGCCGCTACCACCCAACGTAGGCTCGCAGATCTTTGCTACGTTTGCTTCACATCACTTTAGACAAATCCATGACGATTGATTCAGCCAAATGTCTTCCCATTACATCGCGGCTAAGGCGTGACATAGTGTCCGAAGTCCAACCCGCCATTTCCAATGTGTTTGCAGCTGATGCAATCTCGATAAATGGAAAGTTGGGATCCGTTTTCCTCAGATCCTCGTAGAGCTGATCAAACACATAACCACGCATAAGTTGGTCAATGATCACTAGATGAGGCAGCTGTAGTTCACAAAACCGGATACCTTGTTCTGCATTTAAAACGCAGTCAACAACCAAACCTGTACCGCGGCAAATGGACCGAATTTCTGCCTGCAATCGTGCATCATCGGTGATAACCAACAGTCGGCTACCTGCCATAGCCCTCGAATCGCCGTACATTGATTCAGGACTGGTTTGCATTTCAACAGCTGTCAGGCCCGATAAGCGTTTGACGGTTCGTGTAAATTCAATAACCAAACTCGTGTCAGCAACTGACGCGATACGGTTGATCGACAAACCCATAGCTACTGAAATTGCATTGATCAAATACCAGCCAATCGTGTCTTCGCTTGGATGACCAGCTCCGTCATCTGCGTGTAAGTTGCCCACAATGTGACTGGTTTTCAAAATCAACAAACCATGCTCAGGCCAGTTCTTTATTTCCAATGTCACTGTCAATTTTCGCCCAAGGCCGCATGCCCAGTCCAGTGCAGCTTCTATCAGGCTGTAAAGTAAACCTGCATCGACGATTACTTCAACTGGATGTATTCTTTGAAAAGTCTCAATGCCAAGGCTGCGGAATGTTTCTGCACGATCCTGCAACGCCGTCGACAGCAAAACGTCAAGTTTTAATTTTTCGTGAGATTGCCGCAGTCGACCGCCAGCCAGCCTAGCAATTTGCTGGCTGTGCATTGCCAATCTACTTGCTAAATTTACGCCTGAGCGCAGAACCATCATGTTTGTCAGGCTTAGGTGTTGGGTATTTTCGATTTCCTCAAGTGCCTTTTGCATGTCAGCTAAAGGCACTGAGAGCTGCCGACCAATGACTCCCGACAAAACGTAATCTGATTCGGCTGGGCGTCCGTTTGTACCCATAGAACCGTCAGCTGGCCCCCTAAAACTCATCGGCGTTGGCTCGGCAGTTTGCGAGCTTTGATTGTTAGTCATTAAACTCTCCTAATAATTAGCGATTGTCTTACAACTACTTTAGTTTTATTGCGAAATTTGCACCCAATCTTAAAATGGTGACTAATTTGCGAGGAGCCAATAAGTATTAAATTTTATTGAACGTGTTGCTGAAAAGGCTTTGAAACGAAGCAAATACGGCGGACCCGGAGGAAGTTGGTGGTCGAATTGACCGTTAAAAAATAAACAAGCCCACCAACTTCTAAGTAAAAACCATTGCTACAGTGCCTTGCGCGCCGTGGCCAGGCGTTGCTCCAGGTAGGCGCCGTAAAAATCGGGGACTGCGATGCCGACCAGCCGTTCTGCCAGCTCTTGGCCCTGGCTGCCAATAAACAGAACTGTTGGGGTGAATGTGGCTTTCCAGACTCTGGTTTGCAGCGCAGCTGTGGTGGGTTTTCCGTTGAAGCCAGTCAAGGGTGTGGTGGTGTCATTTACGTTCAATTGCCATGCTTGCAGGCCATCATTGAGCCGCGCTGGCAGCAGGTAACTGCGGCGCACCAGCTCGCAGTACACGCAGCCGGGCAAGCTGATCAGCACCACTAGCGGCTCGCCTTTGGCTTTGGCAGCTTGTGCGGCTTGCAGCAGGGATGTGGGGACGCTCAGGGCGCTGTCTTTGGCGTGCGCCCACACAGCCGGCAGTACACAGCTGGCCGCGAATGCTTTCGAGAATCGACGCCTGCTGAGCGACATGTCAAATGACTTTCTGATTTTTCAACTTAGACAACTTTGCGTTCGGGTAGTTCAACACGCTGCGCAGCACTTCATCGGTGTGCTGACCCAGCAGCGGGGGCGGCATATCACGCCGCACGGGTGTTGCGCTGAGCTTGATGGGGCTGGATACCAGAGCCAGATCGCTTTGGTGCGGGTGCTGCCAGTGCGTCACCATGTCCCGTGACTGAACGTGCGGGTCGGCAAACACCTCAGCCAGATTGTTGATGGCGCCGCACGGCACCTTGGCGGCTTCCAGAGCGGCCAGCCAGTCGGCCTTGCTGCGGGTGCGCATCACAGCTTCTAAAATAGGGACCAGTTGCTCGCGGTTTTTGACCCGGTCGCGATTCAGGGCGAAAAGCGGGTTTGCACCCAGCTCCGGCACGCTAGCCACCTCACAATATTTGCGAAACTGCGAGTCATTACCCACGGCAATAATGATGTGGTCTTTGCTGCCGTCAACTACAGCCGCCACCTCAAACACCTGATATGGCACGATGTTCTGGTGCGCGTTGCCCATGCGGCCCGGCACATTGCCACTGACCAGATAGTTGGCTCCAAGGTTGGCCAGCATGGCGACCTGGGTGTCCAGTAGCGCCATGTCAATCTGCTGACCTTCACCCGTTTTTTCGGCATGGCGCAATGCAGCCAGAATGCCAACAGTTGCGTACATGCCCGTCATCAAATCAGCCACCGCGACACCGACCTTTTGCGGACCGCCGTGCAGGTCATCTCGCTCGCCAGTCACACTCATCAGTCCGCCCATGCCCTGAATCGCATAGTCGTAACCCGCCCGGTCAGCGTACGGTCCAGTCTGGCCAAAGCCGGTGATCGAGCAATAGACGATGCGCGGGCTGACGGCTTTAAGACTGGCGTAGTCCAGCCCGTAACGCGCCATGTCACCCACCTTGAAGTTTTCTACAAATACATCGCAATGCACCGCCAGTTCGCGTATCAATGCCTGCCCTGCCGGCTGGGCGATGTCACAGGTCACGCTGCGTTTGTTGCGGTTGGTGCCAAGGTAGTAGGCAGCCTCGGCAGTGTCGTTGCCCGCAGCATCCTTTAAAAACGGCGGGCCCCAGGTGCGGGTGTCGTCACCCGTTTCAGGGCGCTCGATTTTGATAACGTCTGCCCCCAGGTCAGCCAGTGTTTGGGTACACCAGGGGCCTGCCAGAACACGGGAAAGGTCAAGGACGCGAATGCCGTTTAAAGAATGAGGTGGAGTCATATCGCCATTTTGACCGCATCAGGTCAAAGTGGCTGTCGCCCCGCAGTCAATATTGCTTGTACGGCAAAAACTTGCCTGACAGCACTACATTGACGCGGTCGCCCTTGGGGTCAGGCTGCCGCACAATATCCATTGAAAAATCAATCGCGCTCATGATGCCATCGCCAAACTCTTCATGAATCAATTCCTTGATGGTGGTGCCGTAAACGCTCACAATTTCGTACCAGCGGTAGATTAGCGGGTCTGTGGGTACCGGAGTTGGCAATGAGCCCTTGTACGGCACAACCTGCAACCACTTTTGTTCGTCAGCCGTCAAGCCAAAGATTTTCCCAACAGCCTTGGCCTGGGTGGCGTCAAATGTCATCTGGCCGAGGCAGCCAGCGGTGACCCACTCCTTGCTCATGCCTACTTTTTTGGCTACGTCGTCCCATTTGATGCCTTTGGCCACCTTGACGGTGATGATTTTTTCGGTGATGTCGTTGCGGTTCATTTTTTACTCCAGTTATAAAAGTTAATGTGCTTCGCCAGGCTTGGCGCGTTTGATTAAAAAGTCGACGACATGGTTTCTCAAGTCGTAGTAGCCAGGCAGGTGATGCAGCTCTGCTCTTGTGCGCTTTTTGGGTAGCGTGTTGACCACCACTTCACCAATGCCGCCAGGCGTGTAGCTCCTTGCTGACTCCGCGCCATTCGTCATCAAAATAATACGGTCGGCCAGCAAAATCGCTTCGTCTACGTCGTGGGTGATCATGAAAACGGTTTGCTGAGTACCCGTCACAATGGTCATCAACTCGTCTTGAATCGTGCCGCGCGTCAGTGCATCCAGTGCGCCAAACGGTTCGTCAAGCAGCAACATTTTGGGTTGAATCGCAAAAGCTCTTGCAATGCCGACGCGCTGCTTCATACCGCCTGACAGTTGCGATGGTTTTTTGTCAATTGCCGGCATCAAACCGACCATAGCCACAAACTTTTCAACATGTGCCTTGACCTCGGCTTTTGACCAGTCAGGCCAGCGTGACACCACCGCAAAAGCAATGTTGCTGCGCACAGTCAGCCATGGCATCAGCGCGTGACTTTGAAACACCACACCACGCTCCAGGCTGGGGCCTGAGATTTCGCGGTTGTCCATGAAGCAGTGGCCCGATGTGGCGGTGTCCAGGCCGGCCAGAACATTGAGCACCGTTGTTTTGCCGCAGCCTGAATGGCCAATGATGCAGACAAACTCGCCCTTGTCGATGGCAAAACTGACATCAGCAAACACCGGTTTGTTGGCAACATAGGTTTTGCTCAAACCCTCAACTTTTAGAAAGCCGGGCATGGGCGAGTTCGCGGTGGCTTTGATGGCTTCTGTGATGTCATTCAACATAGGTCACCATTTTTTGAAGTTGTGCAAAGGCCAAATCAAGCAGCATGCCGACAATGCCAATCACCAGAATCGCAAAGATCACATTGGTCAATGACAGGTTGTTCCATTCGTTCCACACAAAGTAGCCAATGCCGGTGCCGCCCACCAACATTTCAGCGGCCACAATCACCAGCCAGGCAATTCCCATAGATATGCGCATACCGGTAAAAATAGTCGGTGCAGCGGCCGGCAAAATCACCAGAAATGCCTTGCGCAACGGGCTGACCTGCAGCGTCGCAGCCACGTTCAGCCATTCGCGCTTGACGGCCGATACGCCGAAGGCGGTGTTAATCAACATAGGCCACACCGAGCAGATAAAAATCACAAAAATGCCGCTGATAGACGAGTCCTTGATGGTGTACAGCGCAAGCGGCATCCACGCCAATGGCGAAATGGGTTTTAGCACTTGTATGAATGGGTCAAGTGCGCGCCTTAGCAGTGGCGACATGCCAATCACAAAGCCAAGTGGAATCGCCACAATGCAGGCCAGCAAAAAGCCCAAGCCGACCCGGCCTAGCGAATGGCTGAGCTGAATCAGAATGCCCTTGTCGTTTGGCCCGTTGTCATAGATCGGGTTGGACATCTGCTTCCAGATAGCCGTACCCATTTGGCTCAGTGTTGGAAAGCCGGTGGTCTTGCTACTGCCCACGTCCTTGCCCATCATTTTCTGGTATTCGATTTGCTCGGCGGTCATGCCAGCAATGCCCGCTGATGGCGCAGTACCAGATGATTGCGTTGCCAAAAACCAGATGCCCAAAATGGACAAAAAGATAAGCAGCGAGACCAGGCCCGCTTTCAGATTCAGTGACTTCATAAATTCTGGACTCAGCCCATCTTGTTGATAGCGAAACTTTTTACATAGTCGTCAGGCTTCATGGGGTCAAACTCCTTGCCCATCACCTTGAACTTTTTGTACGCCCCATCCGGTACAGCAAAGCCTGCCAGCTTCATCTGCTTTTTGGCGTCGGTCAGCAAAAAAACTTTTTCAGCAATCTGCTTGTAATTGACTTCACCCTTCACGTAGCCCCAGCGCTTCATTTGCGTCAGCATCCACACGGCCATTGACTGCCACGGCACCGGGTCAAAATTGGCGCGGTCTGGCACGTTTTTGATATTGCCCAGGCCATCTGCAAATTTGCCAGTCAGCACCTGGGTCAACACTGCTTCGGGCTGGTTCAGGTACTGTGCAGGCGCAATCATTCTGGCAATCAGCTCGCGGTCTTTGGGCTGGCTGGCCATATACGACGCGCCCAGCACGGCGCGGTACAGCGCCGCAAAGGTGTTCGGGTTTTGTTTGATGAAATCGTCCGACACGCCAAACGCGCAGCAGGGATGGCCGTCCCAGATTTCTTTGGACAAGATGTGAATGAAACCCACCTCGTCGTACACGGCGCGCTGATTGAAGGGATCAGGGCCAAGGAACCCGTCGATATTGCCAGCGCGCAGATTGGCCACCATTTCAGCCGGCGGCAGCACACGCAGTTGTACATCGGTGTCGGGGTTCAAGCCGGCTTCAGCCAAGTAGTAGCGCAGCAAAAAGTTGTGCATGCTGTATTCAAACGGGATGGCAAATTTAAAGCCTTTCCAGCCTTTAGGGTCGCGGTTGCCTTTGTGCTTGACGTGCAGCGTGATGGCCTGACCGTTGGTGTTTTGAATAGTCGCCACATTCATATTGACTTGGGTCGAACCCAAACCCATCGTCATGGCTATCGGCATGGGCGACAAAAAGTGCGATGCGTCATGCTCCTTGTTGACCATCTTGTCGCGAATCAGCGCCCAGCCCGCGGTTTTGTTCAACTGGACATTCAGGCCTTCTTTTTTGTAGAAACCGAGCGGGTCTGCCATGATCAGGGGCGATGCGCATGTGATCGGGATAAAGCCGAGCTTCAGGTCTTTCTTTTCCAGCGGGGCTTTATCCTGCGCCATCGCTTCAAGCGCGCCCAGCGGGAAGAGCGAGGCAATCGCGGCGCGTGCAGTGTTGGCCCCTACTGCTTTCAAAAACCCGCGGCGCACGCTGTCGACTGGAAACAGCGCCTTGACCATGGTCGCTTCCATAAAGCTCTGCGACACGGACTGCTCGGTCTGCACGGCAGCGTGCGCGCCCGGCGCATGATCTTCCCCGCAGGCGCACCGCAGCATCAAAGGGCGGTCGGCATCAAAAGCATCAAACTGGTTGGACATGGCATACCCTTTTCATAAAGTTACAACTACCAAGCAAGGGTCGCGCCAGAATGGGGCGGTGCATGGCAATTTGCAGCATTTGTTGCCGTTCGCGTGCAACTTCAGTGCACAGATGTGGGTGCAACGTAGTGCCAGCCCTACAAATTGGAGCTATTGATCTGGTTTGCTTTGCTGCTGGGCATACAAAGCAAGCTCAACATCGTTGCGCGTGCCGGTTTTTTCCAGGATGCGGGCGCGGTAGGTGCTGACGGTGTTGCCGGCCAACGTCAGCTCTGCACCAATTTCGCTCACGGATTTCCCCGCAGTCAATAACCGGTAGACCTGGTATTCACGGTGCGACAGCGCATCCAGCCCCTGTTTGCTAGTGATGGGTGCCACTGCGCTGGCCAGCGCCTCGGCAGTGGCGCTGCTGACATACATGCCGCCGCTGGCTACCTTGCGCACAGCGGCAATCATGTCGTCCGGGTTGGCGCTCTTGTTCAGGTAACCCGACGCGCCCAGCTTGATGCAGCGCACCGCGTATTGCTTTTCCGGATAAGTGCTGAGCATCAACACCGGTAACTGCGGCCAGCTTTTTCGCAGAGCCTGCAGCACGTCCAGGCCATCACGGTCCGGCAACGCAATATCGAGCAACACCGCCTGCAAGCCATGATGGCCTTGCAGCGCATTTACGCTGGCCAAAATGGCCGGGCCGGTATCGGCCTCAGCCACCACCTGGATGTCGGGCGCATCAGCCAGCACCTGCTTGATGCCTTCACGCACGATACGGTGGTCGTCGCCAATCAGGATATGGATAGTGGTCATAAAGTGCTATTAGTTCAGGAGCTGAATACGCAAGTGAAATAACGATCCAAGGCCCTTTCGACTAGAAATTGCGATATTGCCGCCCAAATGCCGGGCCCGTTCGCGCATACCCATCACACCGTAAGCATCAGCTGCTTCAAACGCCGCTGCGTCAGCACCACATCCGTTGTCTTTGACCTCCACGCTGATGGTCTTTGCATCTGCCTGGATGGTGATAGCGACCTGACTGGCGCGCGCGTGCCGGCCCACGTTACTCAGCATTTCCTGAAAAATTCGAAAAATGCCGATGGCCGCCTGCTCATCCAAAGGTACTGCTTGCGCCACATCCATATGCCAGTGCAGTTGCAACTCAGCCGACTGCACAAATTCATGCGCTTGCCAGTCGAGTGCCGCCCACAATCCCTGGTGATCCAGAATGCTGGGCCGCAGGTCGGTGATGATGCGGCCCACATTGTTAACAGCGGTTTCAATTTGCAGGCTCATTTTTTGACACTTGCCTCGCATGGTGTCGCGCATTGTTTGCGCAGCATCGGCACCGCGCTGTTGTTGTTCACTCAAGCGTTTGTCAAGCCAGCCAACATCCATCTTCAAAGCCACCAGCAGGCTGCCCAGCTCGTCATGCACTTCGCGCGCAATGCGGCATCGCTCGTCCTCACGCACGCTGTGGGTGTAAGCCGACAATTCGCGTAACTGGCTCAACGCCGCTTGCAGCTCTTGTGTGCGCTCACTGACGCGCTGCTCTAGCACGGCATGGACTTGTTTCAGGGCGTCTTCTGCTTGGCGGCGAGCTGAAATGTCGACAAAAGTAACCACGGCTCCCTGCACCACATCGCCGTCCATGATGGGGTAGGACGAGTATTCAACCGCAAACGGCGAGCCGCTTTTGCGCCAAAAATACTCGTTGTCAATGCGGCATGGCAGCCCATTGCGAAAGGCGTTGAAGATGGGGCACAGATGCTCCGGGTAATGTGTGCCGCTCATCGCACCGTCGCCGTGTGTGTGGTGAGCCAGCTCATGCATGTTTCGCCCCAGCACTTCAGCGGGCAGCCAGCCCAATTGCTCGGCTCCGGCCCGGTTGATGAAGGTACAGAGCCCCTGCATGTCAATGCCAAAAATGCCTTCGCCGGTCGATTCGAGCAATTGTGACAACTTGTCGCGCCACGCGATTTGATCAAGTGCGGGCAAATGGTCGAATTCGGCAAGACTTTTTAAAAGCATGTTGACGAGCATACTTTGAATGCAAGCTGCATTTATGTCATGCGCCACGGGCCACCCGCTGTACCGCTGGCTAGCTTATTGCTTGTGCACATCATGGCCACTTTCTCGAGATCAGCAAAAGCCGCCACCGAATGGCGGGCGCAAGAACTGCTGCTCATGAGCGAGGTGATGCGGCTGGTAGGCAAAAGCCTGGCGCCGGATGTGGTACTGCGCGAGATGTTGCACCTCATGTCGGAGCTGCTGGGCTTGAACCGGGGGCGCATTGTGCTGGCTGATTTTGTCGGGGATATTGCACACGATGGACTGGCAGACCGCAAACCAGAACGTGTTGCGACAAGCCACCCAGCCATCCACCCCGCCTCCAGCATTCGTTACGCGTACGGACTGACCAAAACTGAACTGGCGCGAGGGCGGTATGGCCCTGCCGAAGGCATCACTGGCCGGGTGCTGGCCACGGCGCAACCCATCATCGTGCAGGACATTGATGCCGAGCCGCAGTTTTTAGCCCGTTCGGTCGCGCGGGCACAACTGCCGCAGGAGGTGGTGGCCTTTATTGCGCTGCCAATTGAAGTTAACCGCGAGGTGATTGGCGTGCTGGCCTGCCACCGCATTCGCAGCCGCGACAGACAGCTCAATGACGATGTGGCGGTGCTTAAAATTTTGGCAACGCTGGCTGGGCAATTGCTGCAATTGCAGGCGCTGGTGGGCGAAAAGACCCGCGCCCTGCAAGCCAAAAACCAGTTGCTCACCCGCGCGCTTGAAACCGCCGCCGCCCGCTACGGCATCATTGGCACGTCGCCTGCGCTGCTGCAAGCGCTCAGCGAACTGGAGCGTGTGTCTGAGGCCTCGGCTAGCGTGCTACTGCTGGGTGAATCGGGCACGGGCAAAGAGCTGTTTGCACGCGCTGTTCACCTGTCGAGCCAGCGGCGCGACCAGCCGTTTATCAAGGTCAATTGCGCAGCCATACCTGACACGCTGTTTGAGTCTGAACTGTTTGGCTACGAGCGCGGTGCGTTTACCGGGGCGCAATCAGCGCGCGCTGGCTGGTTTGAACAGGCCGACAGGGGCACGATTTTTCTGGATGAGATTGGCGAGATGCCTTTGGCGATGCAGACCAAGCTCTTGAGAACGCTCCAAGAGGGCACGGTTGTACGGCTCGGCGGCAAGCGCGAGATAAAGGTGGTGGTGCGGGTGGTGGCCGCCACCAACCGTGACCTCGAGCAAGACGTGCAGCGCGGCATTTTCAGGCGTGATTTGTTTTACCGGCTCAATGTGATTCCCATCCGGTTGCCATCGCTGCGGGAGCGGCCGCAGGACATTCGCGCGCTGGCGCTGCACTTTTTAAACCGGGTCAACCAGAACAACCAGCGCAATGTCAGCCTGTCGCCAGATGCGCTTGCCGAGTTGGAGCAGCACCCCTGGCCGGGCAACATTCGGGAGCTTGGCAATGTGATTGAACGGCTAGTGCTGCTGACAGACAGCGTCATGGTCAGCAGCAAGGAGCTGCTGCGGTATTTGCCAACAGACAATCAGGATAGACCGGGTAGGCAGGCCCCGACACCCGCAGCAGCAGCAAGTCATGCGTCGTCACCACCACTGCTGGTGCGCGACTACCAGGCGGTTCAGTCTCATTCCGCCGCACAGCTTCAGCAAGCCCTGCGTGCACATGGCGGCAACCAGTCACGCGCTGCGCAGGCCATGGGTCTGACGGCGCGGCAGTTTGGCTACCGCCTGCAAAAGTTGGGTGTTCAGCTGGGAACACAAAGTGTTGACAATTTGTAGACATTGTGTCGCATCACTTGCGTTTGACCCGCATTAAACGCTATTAATTAAGGAGCTGTTTACCCATGTACTTATTAGGCTGGTGGTCTATTTGGCACATGAAATTGGCCTGAAGCAGGTGCTTGGCACGTCCATTGCGATAAACAACGTACGGTATGTGCCGTGAACCCATCTGGAGATTGCCATGACCCCTTCTTCCTCAGCTACCAGCGTTTTAATTTCCCCCGAGCAACTAGCCGCCATGATAGGGGTAGAGCCCGTTGTCATCATCGACACGCGTGATGCAGACACCTACGCGGCAGGGCATTTGCCCGGTGCATTTAACATGCGCGAGATTTTTACCTTTCTGGCCACATCTACGGCTGAAGGTCTGAGCGCACTCAAGTCCACATTTGCGGAACACTTTGGCGCAATTGGCCTCTCGGGTACAGAGACGGCAGTGTTTTACGAAGACGCCCTGAACAGCGGCTACGGCCAGTCTTGCCGTGGCTACTACCTGCTGACCTGGCTGGGCTACCCCAAGATCAAAGTACTGAACGGCGGCTTTTCAGCCTGGACCGCAGCTGGCATGACGGTCAGTACAGACCTGCCTACGCCCGTTATCAAAACTTTCCCCTCCAATCTGATGGGCGCAGATGTGATGTTGACCAAAGACGAGGTTGTTGCAGCATTGCACACCGATATCAAACTGCTGGATGTACGTGATATTGACGAGTGGACAGGCGAAAGCTCCAGCCCTTACGGGAAGGACTTTGCACCCCGCAAGGGCCGCCTGCCCGGTGCCAAATGGATTGAGTGGTATCGCTTCATGAAACCGTCCAGCATGGGCCCGGTGTTCAAGTCACCACTGGAAGTGCAAGCCGAATGCGCAACAGCAGGTATTGGCACGGACGACACGGTTTATCTGTATTGCTTCAAGGGTGCGCGGGCGTCCAACACCTTCCTGGCCCTCAAACAAGCTGGCTTTTCTGATGTGCGCATGTATTTTGGGTCATGGAACGAATGGTCACGCGACGACGCCTTGCCGATTGAAACGTCTGTACCCATCATCCACGCCAAAGCCAAAGCCCCCGCGATGGCGATGGCGGCCTGAATAACTTTTATTGAAAGACACCCATGAGCACCGCAACCCTAGACGCGCCAACCACTCTGAAGGCCTACCTGAAACCCATTGACAGCGAGGGCCTGGCCGCGTTTGCAGCCAAGGGCTGCGCCAACCCGGCATCACGCGGCACCAACAAGGTCAAAACCGTGATGCAGGGCATGTACCGCTCGCTGAGCTACGTCGGTGAACATCAGCCCGTAGTGGTGGACGAGCCGCTGCACTTGTTCGGTGAAAACACCGCGCCCGCGCCCGGCGAAATTGTGCTGTCGGGTCTGGGCGGTTGCCTGGCGGTGGGCATTACTGCAGTGGCGGCATGGAAGAACGTCAAGCTGACCAAGCTGGAGATTTTCATGGAAGGCGATATTGGTAACCCGGCCGCTTGGGGCGCAGGCGGCGCAAAAAAGCAAGCGCCAGAGATGGGTTTTCAGGCGATACGCGTGAAGGTGTTGGTCGAAGGAGACGCGAGCCGTGAGGTGCTGGACGAGATCGTGCAACACGCCAACTTTTACTCGCCTGTTGCCAACAGCATGCGCAATCCGATTCCGTTTGAAATTACGCCTGCTTGAATCAAGCGCGCATCAGGAGTATCTATGGAAGTGCTTGAACGCCCATTGGCTGATTTGCCGAATGAGGTTGACTTGATCAAAGCCGTGCGCGAGTTGGCCATCGGTCCGCTTGCAGAGCTGGCAGATGACATTGACCGCCGGGGCATTTACCCTAAATCGATTTTGCACAGACTTGGCGAGCTGGGCGCGTTGAAGGCTCACATGGCGGAGCCGGGCAAACCCGCTGACTACGGCCTGGCGATTGCAGCCATGACTGAAGTGTCTCGCGTGTGCGGTGCAACAGGCTTCATGGTCTGGTGTCACGACGTGTGCGGTTTGTACATGGAGCAGTCGGGCAATCCTGCGCTGGGCGGCGAGCTGTTGGCCAGACACGCGGATGGACAAACGCTGGGCGCGACGGGCATGTCGAACCCGATGAAAACTTTTGCGGGTATTGAGACTTTTTTGCTTCATGCCAAAAAGGTCGAGGGCGGCTATGTTGTCAATGGCACGCTGCCCTGGGTCAGCAACCTGGGACCAGACCATTATTTTGGTGCGGTGGCGGATGTCGTTGTTGATGGCGCGGAAAGTAGCGAAATCATGTTTCTTATTCGCTGCGACGCCCCCGGTGTGGAGCTGCGCAATTGCCCTTCGTTTTCAGCGATGGAAGGAACCAACACTTGGGCGGTGCGCCTGACCAATTATTTTGTTGGCAGCGATTTGATGATTGCTGACCCGGTTCGGCCTTTCATTGGCCGCATCCGGGCTGCCTTCATTTTGTTGCAAACGGGTATGGGCCTGGGCGTTGCGCAAGGCGCAATTGATTCGATGTGGACAGTCGAGCGGCAACTCGGCCACGTCAATGAGTTTTTGGACGACCGGCCCGACGATTTGCAAGCCGAGCTGGACGACCTAACCGCGCGCATCATGCAGCTTGCCAAAACGCCTTTCGGCACAGACAAGGCGTTTTTGATTGACGTGTTGGACGCGCGTGCGCATGCATCTGAGCTGGCTTTGCGCGCTGCGCAATCCGCCTTGCTGCATCAGGGCGCGCGCGGCTACTTGATGACCTCGGAAGTGCAGCGCCGTGTGCGCGAATCGCATTTTGTGGCCATCGTCACGCCCGCTGTTAAACACCTGCGCAAGGAGATCGCACGCCTGTCGGCTGAGGAGATGCCAGCGTGAATGCAACCGCCGCATGGGCTCTTTATATTTGTCGCGCCTGCGGCCTGATCTATGACGAAAGCAAGGGCGATGAAGACAGCGGCCTGGCCGCTGGAACGCGCTTTGCCGATATTCCTGATGACTGGGCTT
>JAYVEE010000150.1:0-4561 GCA_043749005.1 Polaromonas sp.
TTTCTTCTGCTTGCATCATCAAAGCCAGGCCCATCAACGTTAAAACCAGCCCCGGCAACAATGCCCCCCAACGCAAGCCTGCAGGCTTGCCCAACAGCATCATCCACACAGGAATAGTGCCAATGATGAGGGTGCACACTGCCGTACCCGCGTCCCGAATGGCGAACACCAGCAGCAGGTAATAGCCGGTAAAGCCGAGCACGCTCAAGCCAATGGCTGAATAAGCCTGGCGGAGCGTCGGCCAGGCTGACCGGCGCATCAGCAACATCAACGCAAAAGACAATGCGCCAAAGCTGACAAACCGCCCTGCCGTCAGGTCAACTGACGACAAACCCGGCACCATGCGCGGTGCAATAAAAACGAAGCCCCAGAGAGCACCCGCTGTTAGCCCGGCAAGAACTCCGGTCAGCACTTCACGTCAAGTCCCGAAGCCATCGTCCGCAGCGATTACCGCTCCGTTGATAAAGTGGCTTTGCGGGCTAGCCAGCATCACCAGCAGTGCGTCCAGGTCTTCAGGCTTGCCAATGCGTTTTCGCGGCAGCATTTGCACCAGCTTTTTGCCTTGCTCGGTTTCCCAGTGGTGGTGGTTGATTTCAGTGTCGATATAGCCCGGGCAAATCGCATTCACGTTGATGCCGTACTTGCCCCATTCGAGCGCCATGGCTTTGGTCATTTGGATCACTGCGGCTTTGCTCATGCAGTACACGCCAATTTGCGGTAACACGCGTAGCCCGGCCATCGACGCGATGTTGATGATGCGCGCCCCCGCAAAACCGCCTGGTGCCGTGCCGCGCGAGCGTGCCAACATGCGCTTGCCAACTTCCTGCGCTACAAAAAATGCACCCTTGACGTTGGTGTTGAAGATGAAGTCGTAGTCGGCTTCTTGCACATCCTGCAATCGCTGGGTAGTACTCACGCCTGAGTTGTTGATCAACACATCAATCGGCCCGACTTCAGTTTCAGCATGCGCCACGGCAGACTTGATGCTGCTGTGGTCTGTTACATCCAGTTCCACTACATGCGCTGCGCCGCCTTCAGCCTCGATGGAGGCGCGCAAGTCTTTCAGCTTTTCCATCCGTCGGCTGGCCAGCACTACCGCCGCGCCTGCCCGGGCAAGTGTTTTGGCAAACTGCGCACCCAATCCGCCAGAAGCACCAGTGACTAGCGCAACGCGCCCTGAAAGATCGAGGCTGTAAGCCATCATCAACTCCTAAAAACAGTAATTAAAAGAACGACCGTTCTATTTGCGTTGGCAACGCATAAAATCGGACGATTAAACAAATTCATTATCAGTGAGTAAAAAATGACCAGCCAAGAAATTCTGACGCAATTCGGCCCTCGTGAAGCGATGGAATACGACGTGGTGGTGGTTGGCGGCGGCCCGGGTGGTCTGGCCACGGCCATACGCCTGAAGCAACTCGCAGCAGAAAAAGGTACTGATGTGTCGGTGGTCGTGCTGGAAAAGGGGTCTGAGCCCGGCGCGCATATTTTGAGCGGCGCCATCATGGACCCGCGTGCGCTTGCCGAGCTCTTCCCCGACTGGAAAGTACTAGGCGCACCACTGAGCCAGCCTGTCACAGGCGACGACGTTCAATTTTTAACCACAACAGGCACCATCAACACGCCGCAGTTTTTAATTCCAAACTGTTTGCACAACGATGGCAATTACGTCATCAGTCTCGGTAATCTGGTGCGCTGGCTGGGCCAGCAGGCAGAGGCATTGGGGGTTGAAATTTTCCCTGGTTTTGCAGCCGCCGAAGTGCTGTACAACGACGACGATTCTGTAAAAGGCATCGCCACCGGAAACCTCGGTATCGGTAAAGACGGCAAACCAACTGACAGCTTTCAGCTTGGCATGGAACTGCATGCCAAGTACACGATTTTTGCTGAAGGCTCACGCGGTCACCTGGGCAAAAACCTGATTGCGAAATACAAGCTCGACGCAGGCAAAGACCCACAAACTTACGCCATTGGCATCAAGGAATTGTGGGAAATTGACCCATCCAAAGCCAAACCTGGCCACGTCGTGCATTCACTTGGCTGGCCCATGGATGCCAGCACCTACGGCGGCGGTTTTTTGTACCACCTGGAAGGCAACAAGGTCACACTTGGTTTTATTGTGGGCCTTGAATACAGCAACCCCTGGCTCAACCCGTTTGAAGAAATGCAGCGCTGGAAAACCCACCCTGCCATTCGCCAATATTTGGAAGGCGGCAAACGTCTAGGCTACGGCGCACGGGCAATTACCTGCGGCGGTTTGAACAGCTTGCCAAAAACCGTGTTTCCCGGCGGTGCACTTGTCGGATGCAATGCAGGATTTTTGAACTTTGCGCGCATCAAAGGAAGCCATGCCGCTATTAAAACCGGTATGTTGGCAGCAGACGCAGCTTATGCTGCGATAACCAGTGGCCGCCAGCATGACGAGCTGACAGATTATCCCGAAGCGTTTGAAAAGAGCTGGCTCAAAGAAGAGCTGGACACCTCACGCAACACCAAGCAATGGATGAAAAAAGGTCTGTATTTAAGCAGCATCATGAATGGCATCGAGCTATGGCTGCTGCCTAAACTGGGTATCAAATCACCGCCATGGACGATTCATTCCAATGTGCCAGACCATGCAAAACTCAAACCCGCCAGAGACTGCCCACAAATTACCTATCCCAAGCCTGACGGCAAAATCACTTTTGACAAATTGAGCAGCGTCTTCATCAGTAATACCAACCACGAAGAGAACCAGCCTGCACATCTGACGCTGAGGGACGCGAGTGTTCCCGTCAACATCAATTTGGCAACCTATGCCGGGCCAGAGGCACGTTACTGTCCAGCAGGTGTGTACGAATACGTCAAAAACTCCGACAACACAGACCGGCTGCAAATCAATGCGCAAAACTGCGTACATTGCAAAACCTGCGACATTAAAGACCCGACGCAAAACATTGTGTGGGTCACGCCTGAAGGCGGCGGTGGGCCAAATTACGCTGGCATGTAGCGCTCGTGGTAACAAAAATAATCAACACGAACCAGAATTAAGTGCCGATTTGAATGTCATGAAGTGACTATTACGCTATAAGAGTTTCAGGAAACAGCAAATTCCAGAGGGGCTTATTCTGTGCGCATGGCTTGGTTGTACCAACGTAAATGGCTGTTGATTCGGCTGCCAGTAGCTGCCGCGGCGGTGGCCGTGATCGTTGGCTTGTGGGTCTTCGCATACCCCATGCCGCCAGACCGCCTGAGTATCACGACCGCGGGCAAAAACGGTGCTTACCACCGCATGGCCAGGCAGTATGCAGATACTTTTGCACGTCACGGGTTTCATCTGGACGTCAACATCTCTGAAGGTTCACAGGAAAATCTGGACCGCTTGGGCAGTACGACTGCACCGTATGATCTGGCTTTGATGCAGGGTGGGTTTGGTTACCTCGGAGCGGTCACTGGCAAGCGGGATCGCAGCCGGATTGAAACCTTGGCCAATGTCAACACTGAAGCCGTCTGGCTTTTCAGCCGCAACCGCAGCATCACCTCCCTTGACCAGCTGCAAGGCTTGCGAGTTGCGATTGGCCCAGAACGCAGCGGACACCGCAAAGTTGCGTTAAAGCTTTTTGAGCAAGCCAGGTTGGATCTTAAAGACTTAAAGCTGCTGCACTACATGGGAATGGAGTCTGTGCTGGCCCTGCGCCAGGGAACCGTCGACGCAGTTTTTATGGTGGCACCGCGGGAGTCCAGTGCGATTCAAGGCATGTTGAATGTGCCGGGAGTCCAGCTTGCGAATCTGCAGAGAACCGCTGCAATGGCAGAGCGCAATCGGTATCTGGAAACGAGCTTGCTGACCCAAGGAGCGCTGGGCGCTGGAATGCCAGCACGTGACACGGCCATGTTGACCACGTCTACCAGCCTGGTCGCGCGCGAAAGCCTTCACCCGGCGCTAAAAAGACTGGCCATCAAAGCTGCGATGGAGGCAGACAACAAGGGGAGCGTGTTCCACAGCGCGGGCGACTTCCCATCGCTGCGCAGGGTTGACTTTCCAATCGCAAAGTCAGCGCGCAGCACACTGGCAAACGGCTTGCAGTGGCATGAAAAACTGCTGCCCTTTTGGTGGGCGCAATTTGCAGAGCGGGTCGTATTGCTGGTTTTGCCTGTCGTGCTGATTGCACTATGGTTGATGCGGCGCATCCCCGATTACATGCGTTGGGCATTGCAAAGCCGCGTGAACCGCTGGTATGGCGAGCTTAAATTCATTGAAAACGACTTGCGTTGGCAAGTCGTTTCAGGCTTGGACTTGACACGCTTTTTATCGCGTTTGAACAGCATTGACGCCTCGGTGCTGGCCTTTCATTGCCCCAAGGACTTGATGGCTCGCTGCTACACGCTGCATCAACATATTGAATGCGTACGCCAGCGGCTCTACCGGATGCGTGGACGATGAGATTGCTGCTGCTTTACCGCCGGCGATGGTGGCTGTTTTATCTGCCAGTCCTGCTTTGTTCGGCACTGGCACTGTGGTGGGCCAGTACCCGCTGGCAGGTCTTGCCGCCCAGCCATGTAGTGATCTCTGGCGGCTCCA
>JAYVEE010000151.1:0-4547 GCA_043749005.1 Polaromonas sp.
CTGATCCTGGTTTGCCCTACAGGTGCGCGCGCTAACCGTGCGGTAGCGGTTGCCAAAAAGCTGGGTTACGAGCAGGCTCAGGCGTTGCGCGGCGGCCTTAAAGCCTGGAAAGACGCTAACCTGCCTGTAGAGAAAGCAGCAACTTAATATGCAGCCCGTCAAAATTTACACCACCAGCACATGCCCGTATTGCATTGCTGCCAAACAACTGCTTGCCAAACGCGGCGTGACTGAGCTCAACGAAATTCGTGTAGACCAAGTCTCGGGCGAACGTGAAAAGATGATGACGCTGACAAACCGTCGCACCGTCCCGCAAATTTTCATTGGCAGCATTCATGTGGGCGGCTGCGATGACCTGATCGCGCTTGACGGCAAAGGCGGTTTGCTGCCTCTATTGAATTCGTGATTCTTATTTTTTAATTGCAACCTGAAAGTTACCCATGGCCGAAGCCAATCCTGATCCGGTGTTCCAAATCCAGCGCGTCTACCTCAAAGACATGTCTTTGGAGCAGCCCAATTCCCCTGAAATTTTGCTCAACCAGGAGCAGCCTGGCGTGGACATTCAGTTAGGTGTTGAAGCCGCTCCCGTTGCCGACGGCCTGTTTGAAGTGACAGTCACTGCTACTGTCCATGCCAAGATTGCTGAAAAGACCGTGTTTTTGGTTGAAGCCAAACAAGCGGGTATTTTTGAGTTGCGCAACATGCCGCAGGAGCAATTGGGTGCGATATTGGGCATTGCCTGTCCGCAAATTGTTTACCCCTACCTGCGCGGCAATGTGGCCGATGTAGTGCAGCGCGGTGGTTTTCCGCCCGTGCATTTGGCTGAAATCAACTTTCAGGCGATGTACGAGCAACAGCAAGCTGAAGCTGCTGCGGCAGCGGCAGCGGTACCGCAAATCATTGTTTAAGTAGCTTCATGGTCGTCAGATCATGAAAATCGCCATTCTTGGTTCGGGGGCATGGGGTACAGCGTTGGCCATCAGTGCTGCTGCCAGCCACCAAGTCATTTTGTGGGCGCGTGACGCATCGTTGAGCAAAATTTTAGCGACTGATCGAGTCAACGCCCGCTACCTGCCTGGCATTGACTTGCCCACGGGTTTGAAAATTGTCGGCGGGCAGGCCGCATTTGTCAGCATTCTGGAAGGCCAGGACCTCCTCATCATCGCCACACCGATGCTGGGTTTGCGCGAGACGTTGCAAGCTGTAAAACATGTCAAAACACCTGTTGCGTGGCTTTGTAAAGGCTTTGAGGTGTCTCGAAAAGGTGATTCCAAGGAATCATTAGGTCTTCTGGCCCATGAAATACGGGCGCAAGCAGCTCCTAATTTAATATCGGGTATCTTGAGCGGTCCGAGCTTTGCACAAGAAGTGGCACGAGGCCAGCCCACCGCATTGGTTGCCGCCAGCGAGCATGCGGCTGTGCGCGACGCGCTGGTTGAAGCCTTTCACAGCCCCACGTTGCGCGTCTACGTCAATGACGACATCGTTGGGGTTGAAGTCGGCGGTGCTGTGAAAAACGTGCTGGCGATCGCAACAGGTTTATGTGATGGCTTGGGGCTGGGCTTAAACGCGCGGGCTGCGCTTATCACACGCGGCCTGGCCGAGATGACGCGCCTTGGCCTGGCTCTGGGCGCAAAAGCTGAAACCTTTACCGGACTGTCAGGTCTGGGCGACCTGGTGTTGACCGCCACAGGCGATTTAAGCCGTAACCGGAAGGTCGGCTTGGCACTCGCCCAAGGCAAATCTCTGGCTACGGCAGTGGCCGCTTTAGGTCACGTGGCTGAAGGCGTGTACTGCGCCCGCACCGTTGTGCAGCGCGCATCAGGTTTGGGCGTTGACATGCCGATTTCTCAAGGCGTGGTTGCGCTTCTGGATGGGCAAATCACGCCTGTGCAAGCTGTGACAGCGTTGATGGAGCGCGAAGCTACCAGCGAGACGCTTTAGAAAATTCCTAAGGCTCCATCGTCACACCAACGATGCGCTCACCGCCCCACCCACTATGCCCAGCGACTTGGCAGCATCGGTTTTCAAATCAATCATCACCCCCCTGCCGGCTGGGCTACCGTCACTGTTCAAAGCTGCAAAGGCAACGTCACTGACTGCCTGAATGTCAAAAGAGGCGTTGTTAAATGCCAGACCCAAACTGCCAATGGTGAAAAGCTGCCCGGTGTTGGGCGACACCGCTGGCATGACACCTTAACGTGAGCCCTGAGTCACCAGCGTCCCGGCAGCAGCGTCTAACGCAAAGTTGGCAGTAATTTTTGTATCTGCTTTGTTGTAGCTGTAAGCCGCGCCGACTGTCATGAGCGATTTGCCAAAATTCACATCGCCGACTGAGTACACCAGTTTGCCGTCGGTTTGCACACCTTCCATCCCTGGGTTGCTGTCAACCAGCGCGCCAGTGTCTGGATGCAGGCGCAGGTTTTGTCCAGTGTTGCTGACCACACGAATCTGGTCGACTGTCGGGTTGAAGTCAAAACCAAACTGCGTGCCATCGAGCTTGACAGCAAATGGCACGCCAACAGCGCTGGCGACAGCGGTATCTTCATTGATGGTGTGGAGCCGTCCGCTGCTGCCCAATGCATACAGCTGGTCTTTGGCAACGCGGTAATCAATGCCAAGCAGGCTTTCACCAGCCTGCAAGCCTGTGATGTTGAGCTAGGCCAGAATACGACTTGGGCGTCCCGCATTGAACTTCAGCAACTTGTTTGAGGCAGTGACTGACACCGCCTCCTCAGCGCGCTCTGCGCCTTCTGGCTCTGAGGTCATAGTGCTACAAGCTGCCAAACTTGCAACAACTACGGCGGTGATGCTCAGGCGTTTGAAGAAAGCGCTCATGGTGCGTCTTTCTTTGTAGTGGCGGGTTGAACCCAAGATGATTGTTTCAGCCTCAAAGTTACGGCTAAATCGGCGAACCAGATTTAAAACCTTATCAAAAATGTTTCGCCCGGGCTCTTCAAATTTCCAGGTTGTCAATCAATCTTGTATTCCCCAGTTTGGCAGCGCCCAGCACCACCAGCGGCTGGCTGGCGATGTCGCCCCAAGGCGGCATCAGGTCGGCGCGGCGGCGTACTGTCAAGTAGTCGGGCTTCCAGCCGCGTCGGGCCAGGGCTTGCATGGCTTGGGCCTCCAGCGGTGGCAGGTCATAAGGGATGGCTTGTTTGGCTGCAGCGCCCAAAGCTTGCAAGGCTTGTGACAGCTGAGCAGCCTCCAGTCGCTCGGCTTCACTTAGATAGGCGTTGCGTGATGACAGTGCCAGCCCGTCACTGGCGCGCTGGGTTTCGCCCGCCAAAATGTCAATCGGCAGCGCAAACTGCTGCACCATGCGGCGTACCACCATGACCTGCTGGTAGTCCTTTTTGCCAAAAGCCGCCACGCCGCCGGGCATACCCGCGAACACGCACGAAAACAGCTTCAGTACAACGGTGCTGACACCAATAAAAAATCCGGGCCTGAAGTGACCTTCCAGAATGTCGCCCAAGTCGGTTGCGGGATGCATTTTGTAGGTTTGCGGCTCGGGGTACAGCTCCTTTTCACGCGGGGCAAACAGCACGTTGCAACCTGCAGCCTCAAGTCGCTGGGCGTCGGCATCCAGCGTACGCGGATAGCTGTCAAAGTCCTCGTGCGGCGCAAACTGCAAGCGGTTCACAAAGATGCTGGACACCGTCACGTCGCCCAACGGCTTGGCCTCTTGGACTAGCGCAATATGGCCGTCGTGCAGGTTGCCCATGGTGGGTACGAAAGCGGGACACTTATAGTTATTAAGTTTTTCACGCAGGTCGGCGATGGTGTGAACAATATGCATAGGTTTCCTTTGGTGGTTTACCAAGCGTGCGTACTGTTGACCGGAAAACTGGCGTTTTTGACGGCTGCAACATACGCCTCCATTGCTCCCCGTACGCTGCCCGCCTCAAGCATGAAGTTGTGTACAAACTTTGGCATTTTGCCCAGGTTCATACCCAGCATGTCGTGCAGCACCAGCACCTGGCCTGCGCAGCCGTTGCCGGCGCCTATGCCGATAGTGGGGCAGTGGGTCAGGGTGGCGGTAAGAGCCGTTGCCAGCACTTCGGGCACCATTTCGAGCACCAGCATGGCAGCGCCTGCGTCTTGCAGAGCTGAAGCTTCACGTTTTAATTTGGCGGCGGCTTCATCGGTTTTGCCCTGCACGCGGTATCCACCCAAGGCATGCACGGTTTGCGGTGTCAGGCCCAAATGCGCGCAAACGGGTATGCCGCGTTCGACCAGAAATTGCACGACCTCAGTTGTCCAGCCGCCACCTTCAAGCTTGACCATGTGTGCGCCTGCTTGCATCAGCACCGCGGCACTGCGCAAGGCTTGTTCTTTGGACTCGTGGTAGCTGCCAAAAGGCAAGTCTCCAATCAACCAGGCGGTCGCCTGCGAGCGGCGCAGGCCGTTGGCCACGCATTCGGTGTGGTGGCGCATGGTGTCAAGCGTTACGCCCACCGTGCTCGTCAGGCCCTGGCAGACCATGCCCAGCGAGTCACCGACCAGAATGCATTCAACACCAGCCGCGTCAGCCACAGCGG
>JAYVEE010000152.1:0-4533 GCA_043749005.1 Polaromonas sp.
GAGCAATTGAGCGGCAGTAAAACAGTCGCCCGCCACATGCATACCGGCCCGCTTCGTATTTTGCAAAGCCTGTACCCAGAGGGCGACTCGATCTGCCACAACATACTGGTACACCCACCAGGCGGATTGGTGGGCGGCGACACGCTGAATTTGAATGTTCAGGTCGAATCCGGCGCTCACGGTTTGTTAACAACACCTGGCGCGACGCGATTTTATCGATCAGAAGGTGAGGCCGCTTTACAGCGCACGACCATTGACGTCGCAGCCGATGCGCGCATGGAATGGCTGCCGTTAGAGTCCATTGCCTTCAATGGTTGCCTGGCTGAAAACCGATTGACAATAACGCTTGCACCCGCAGCGGAAATGCTGGGGTGGGACGTGACCGCGCTGGGATTGCCCGCGGCTTGCAAACCTTTTGTATCAGGTCATTTTTGCCAGCATCTTGAAATACCTGGCGTTTGGCTGGAACGTGCCAGCATCAAGGCGCTCGACCACCTTCTTTTCGACAGCCCAAATGGCATGGCTGGGCGGAAATGTTTTGCCACGCTTTTTTTTGCAACGGGCAGTAAATTGACGCGTCAGCGACGGCAGGACGCACTTGACATCGCGCGCGACGTTATTGAAGCGCATCCCCTTTGCCCAACGGCAGGAGCAACCAGCCCAAACGGACAGGTTGTGCTTGTACGGGTGCTGGCACCTGTGGTTGAACCAGCCATGGCACTGTTGCGAAGTGTGTGGCTGTCATGGCGTCATGAACTATGGCAAGTTGACACAAAAAGTCCGCGCGTTTGGTCAACCTGATCAATCTTGGCTGGCGCTGCGTCCTACAAACAATAGCGTACCGAATACAGATGAACAGAGCTATTACCCCGCAATGGTAATTGCGAAATATTGATAACCTCATTCTTTAAACTTAGCAAAATTAATCAGGAGCCAATAATGAAACTTTTACGTACCCAGTTTGGATTGCAACATTTGACCAAAGTAGTTTTGGCTTTTTCCATGACGGCTGTGTTCGCGATCACCGCGACTGCACAGATTGCTTCGGGTACAACAGGCATAGATGCCACCGGAAATGCTGCAAGTGAAATGGCAGCGTGCAACAACGGCACTACACAACAAAGCCGCGAGACTTGTATGACCGAAGTGCGTAATGCCAATGCCGAAAAGCGCGCTGGCAAGATCGACAACGCCGGAGGCCAGTTCAGTGCCAATGCTCTCATGCGATGCAATGTGTTGCAGGGTGAGGACAAAATTGCCTGTGAAGCCCGAGTAACTGGTTATGGCAATCCGCAGGGAAGTGTCGCGGGCGGCGGCGTGATCACTCAGGTAGAAACAGTGGTCGTCCCCGCAACGCCTGAAGTTATCAACATACAGCCGCAAACCAGCTCAGACACCGTCATTGTCATTCCGGCCAAGTAATCATTAACCAAAAGAAAGCTTTTTCATGAACACTATCATTTATATTGTCGGTCTCGTTGTTGTGATTGGCTTGGTGCTGTCTTTCTTTGGGCTGCGTTAAAAGCTTACCAGTACCCATGGCTTGCGCTATTTAAAGCAGATTTAACTTTTTTTGGTAGGCACACGGATTCATTGCGCCGTAAGCTATAAACTGGAGCTTAATGTTAATTGAGCGCCACAACCCACCATCTTAATGGGTCGAGTTTGAACTATCGCGTCTCCGTTCGAGCTCTATGCAACTTCACTGCCAAATATGGCAGCCTGGATTTACGGTTCACGCCCGGTCCTTCTGCACAGGAAGGCATGGCGGGTCATGCTTTGGTCGCCTCAAGGCGCAATTCAGACTATCAGTCTGAGGTCTTGCTTGAGGGTGACTACAAAACTCTTGTTGTACGCGGGCGTGCTGATGGTTATGACCCAGTCAATAACCAGCTTGAAGAAGTCAAAACATACCGTGGCGACTTGCATAACATCGCCGACAACAAGCGTGCATTGCATTGGGCGCAGGTCAAAATTTATGGCTGGTTGTTGTGCCAGGCTAAAGGTTTGAATGACATTAACTTGGCGCTTGTGTACTTTGATATTGCCAGCACACAAGAAACGCCACTGGTTGAGCGGTTCACCGCTTCTTCATTGAAGAGTTATTTTGAAGATCAGTGCGAGCTGTTCATAGCTTGGGCTCAGCGCGAACTGGAGCACCGGACTGCGCGGGACGCAGCATTGAGCACAATTGCCTTCCCGCACACCACCTTCAGACCTGGCCAGCGCGATTTGGCTGAAGCTGTCTATAAAACTGCTAGCAACGGCAAATGCCTGATGGCCCAGGCTACAACTGGCATCGGCAAGACGATAGCCACTGTGTTCCCACTGCTTAAGGCAATGCCCAAAAAGAAGCTTGACAAGCTGTTTTTTTTGGCAGCAAAGACGCCAGGCCGCAAACTGGCACTGGATACGCTGGCATTGATGGAGAAAATTACACCCCAGTTGCCATTGCGGGTGCTGGAGCTGGTGGCCAGGGACAAAGCTTGCGAGCATCCGGACAAAGCATGTCACGGGGATTCATGCTCCCTTGCCAATGGCTTTTATGACCGCTTGCCACAGGCACGCTATGCCGCTGTTCAAAGCGCCAGTGAGGGCGCGCTGGATAAAGTTGCTACGCGAAATGTCGCGTTGGCGCACCGCGTCTGCCCTTACTACTTGGCGCAAGAGATGGCCATCTGGGCAGACGTGGTGGTGGGTGACTACAACTATTACTTTGACACCAGCGCGTTGTTGCACGCCCTGACGGTCAACCACCAGTGGCGAGTCAGTGTGCTCGTCGACGAAGCCCACAACATGATTGCGCGGGCGCGCAGCATGTATTCAGCTGCACTTGATCAACGGCGGTTGCAAGCCGTTCATGCCGTATCACCAAGGGCAGTGCGTGGCGTACTTGATAAGCTCAACCGGGCATTTAACGATATGCATAAAATGCAGGTCGATGTCTATGGCGTAGTTGAGGAAATACCGGTATCTTTTTTAAAAGATTTGCAGCAAGTCATTACCGTCGTCACTGACTTTCTGATAGCCAACCCAACGCGGCTGGACGCGGAGTTGCAGTCGTTTTATTTCGAGGCACTGCATTTTGCGCGAATGGCCGAAAGCTTTGGCAGCCATTCAATGTTTGACATCACGCTACACGACACAGTATTTGAAAACACCTTGCTGCCTTCCCGCAGCGGGTGCGCTACGTTAAACATACGCAACATCGTGCCTGCGCCGTTTTTAAACTCTCGGTTTATCACTGCCCATTCGGTCGCATTGTTTTCAGCCACGCTGAGCCCGCCCGAGTTCTACAAGGAAACGTTGGGTCTGCCGCAAACAACCTCTTGGATAGATGTAGCGTCACCGTTTTCTCACGACCAGCTTTACGTTGCAGCGGTAGGCAATGTGTCTACCCGATACAACGACCGCGACCAGTCACTGATATTGATTGCCGAGCTGATGGCACAGCAATATGAAAGGATACCGGGCAATTACCTGGCTTTCACCAGCAGCTACGACTATCTGCAAAAGCTGGCCCAGTGTTTTGCCCAGCGCTACCCACACATCACCACCTGGTCGCAAACCCGCCAGATGGACGAGACAGAGCGCACACATTTTTTACACCGTTTCACCAATCAGTCGAAAGGTGTTGGTTTTGCAGTATTGGGCGGTGCGTTTGCTGAAGGTGTTGACCTGCCAGGAGCACGGTTAATTGGTGCGTTCATTGCAACCCTGGGAATGCCGCAGATCAATGCTGTAAATGAAGAAATCAAGAACCGCATGGCTGCATATTTTGAAACTCAAGGCGGTACTCCCGGCAAAGCCTATAACTACACTTATCTCTACCCTGGCTTACAGAAGGTAGTGCAAGCTGCGGGACGCGTGATACGCACACAAGAAGACACGGGTGTGATTTATCTGATGGATGACCGCTTTACTAGACACGACGTACAAAGGTTGCTACCCGCATGGTGGCGAATTAACGAAATAACAAAGCGCCCGCCTGAAAAGGCGAAATAATTTCGCAATTTATTTTTTTAAAAACATTAGAACAACCCTGAACCCTAAAATTTTGGCGCAGCACGCTACTAAAAATATAGCTTCAAAGAAAATATTTCGCAAACTTGATCCAGAAAATATAACCAACTATTTATTGCATTTATGAAGTTGTTATCTGTGTACCCGAAAACACATCTGCTCGCTTTAGCTGCACTTACGGCATGTTCTGGCGTCTCATCAACCCATGCGCAAATGGCCACTGGCCCTCTCGCCAGCACTTGGAGCTGGACATTGTTCAGCGGCAAATGCGCGGAGACCTTGCAATATCGGCCGGACGGATTTCTGCTGAGCACCAGCGGGGATTCAGTGACTGAGTCGCAATACACCATCACTGATACACCAGACGCACAAGGCTTTTACAAATCGGTTGAAGTTGCCACCCGTTTCAATGCAAAAAAAGATTGTTCAGGTGACGTGGTCAATGAACTGGGGCAGGAGACCATTAAATACATCCAGTTCAATCCAGTCAGGGATCAAATGATAGTGTGC
>JAYVEE010000153.1:0-4532 GCA_043749005.1 Polaromonas sp.
GTGCCCCAGGGGGTGTCATGCGCACTCGAAATTGTATAGGACTTTGCGAACGCAGAATTTGGCCAGTGCTCGTGTTGGACGCCACGCATCAAGTATCCACCAACCCCAACCTGCTTGAGGCCTTTGAGAGTCCGGACGACAGCACCGTCAAAACCGCTCCAGAAGTTGTAGGGAACATCGCCGCGTTTCTGTGTTGTGAAGGCGTCGTATTTGGTGGGCATTGGGGTTGTCTGGTAAGTTTCTGGAGAATAAATACGATTTCAAAAATAAACGGTCATGATTGAATACGGCAGAGAAATAAGTTCCCCAGAATTAGCAGGCACTAACGGTTGAGGAACCACATATGGTACATGGGCATTGTTTGAGTCCAATGCAACTCCAAGAGCCACATTTGTGGTGTTCTGATCTACAGTCCACGCGGTGTGGGTTGTAACCTGTGGAGGCAGAGGGCCAGCGGAATCGCTGATAGTAAATGGTATGCTCAGATTCCCGTGGTTTATGACAACAACGCTTGAGCCAGTGGAATTAGCAAGTGCGAGCGCATACAGGGCTGGCATTGTGGTAACTCCATCGGAAGCGTTTCCACCCCCAACAACCAATGTTGCTAGAGCAAAATCGGAAAAAGTTGTTGCACGCGACGCAACACCATAACCAACTGCAAAAGCGGAGAGGTAAAAATCCCACGGCGTTGCGTTGGGATCGTTCGGGCTTAGGTTCCAGCCGTACGGTGGGATGCTGGTGTTGGTTGGAGAAATTCCAGGCTGACCAGCCAAAATCTCTTGCCCGCGAAATGCAACATCGTAGAAGTCAACCTCCCAGTCGTGTCCGATGTTGTTCGTTAGGACCCCTTTCATGTTATCAGTGATTGCTTGAACTCCAAGATGCGACACTTTGCCCGTTGCTACAAGCCGTAACCCGTATTCGGCGTTCAACGCACCCAGAAAAATTGTGTAGCCTCTGCTGGGCGTGTGGTTGTTACCAGTGTAAAAATTTTTTTCTTGGGTTGCAATTCCGTCAATTACAAACTCTGTGATGGCCACAGGCACTCCCGGGTCCGCCAGCATGCTCATAACAAGTTGTTCAGCGTTCAAAATTGTGCTAAACGGGCTAACACATGTACCGGTGATGTCAAAGGTTGAAGTTCCACAAGGATAATGGTGTTGGGTTGTGAAGTTCCAAAATCGAGGGCTATGGCTCAGCCATTCGGTTACGGAATCGCGTTCACCGCATCCCCCATATCCAGGAAGCATAACTTGCGCGTCAGGATTTCCAAGGAAGACGTGAGAGGATATGTTGAACATTTTCTGCATGTACAAGGTTGTGTTTGGAAAAACGGCACCAGGTTTCGTGGTGTCAAGGAACGGTTCATTGATCAGCTCGTAGGCAATGATCTTCTCATTCTTATGGAGGGCGGCAAAGATACCAGCATTTGCAGGCTCATCAGTCCAACCATTGAGAGTGACAATTTGCCCGGCCGCACCTGCGTTGTCGGACAGAAGAGCCACGTCTGAGAACTTTTGTTTACCAAGAATTCCAGCCATCGAAAAAAGGGAAGCGCGGTTCTGCCCTGCGCACGACCCGCCCGATCCATAAGCTCTTGGTGCGGTGGAGTTCATGATGCCATTGCCGGTTTCGTCCGTGTAACTGGGAACAGGCCACAGGAAATCCAAGTACGTTGCATCATACGAGTCGGTGCCGTAGTTATAGGATGATGACGGACACCCGCCAGGAAAACGCAACCATCCGGGTGTCAAGTCCTTGAAGCGGGCACGCAAGTTTGTGTCCACAGCAGCAAGTGGGAAAGTTGCCATCTCGTTGTTCCAGCCCAGAAAACCGCGATAGGTGGGAATGCTTGAGGTTCTGTTAATTGAAACCACAGCTGCGCTTCCAAGCGTGCCACCGGGGACAGGGGGCAAATTTGTTCGTTGAGGTGATGGTGTTGTCATAGGAGGTGATGGTGTTGTCACAGGAGGTGATGGTGTTGTCACAGGAGGTGAGGGCGGCGTGGATGGAGAGACCGCAGGACTTGGCGGAGGGCCCGGTGTGGGTGGTGGGAGAGTTTGCGTGGGTGGAGGGATACCAGAAGCTGGGGGTGACACAATAGACGGGGAAGAAGAAGCACGAGGATACACAATGAAGACCATGACAAGAGCTACAACTAACGAAACAACACAAGCTGCGAGGAGAACCCCGCAGGCGCATGGGTCGACTTTTCTAGTGCGTTTTGGCATTCACTCGAACCTATAAGGTTCTTAAATACTTAAGCCAACGCGTATTGCGCGGCCACAATGTTTGCCTGAATCGCATCGTCCACAGCGTCGCTTGTGTACCCGCGCGCCACACAACCCTCGAAAAAAACGCCAGCGCCTCTATCACTGTTGTCACCACCTGTCCCCAGGACGATGGCTCCCTGCAGCTTCATCGGTTGGTAGCCTGCGGGGCGAGGACCATCGTACGTTTTGGTAAGCATACCTTGTGTGGCGTCTCCCGCTTTGAGCGCAAATCCACTTGTGCCACCTTTGAGCATGCCAGTCACAAAATTGCTTGTCATTGACGGCATATTTGGGTTGTATGATTCGTTTCCAGAGTAAATTCCGTTCTCCATGTCACCCATGAACCACGGGCCGGTGCCAGTCCCACGTCCAGGAGTTATGAAATTTCCAAAGTAAAGTGCTTGCATGGTGGCATCACCAGCGTCATAACTAATGGTTTCTACGTTTCCAAAATCAAAACAACAATCATTGCTGAAGACAGTTCCGGAGACAACCATGTAGTATGTCTCGGCAGTGTTTCCGCCCGTTGCAAGACCGCTCGATTTTCTGTACCCCATAGCCTTGTATGCTGGGTTGCCAAAATGGAGGTCGGGTTCAAAAAAAGCGCCATACACTTGCGTCCCGCCAACACGTATTGGGAATGCGCTGGCGTTCACACCACTATCTAGAACAAAATTAGTTGCTAAATTGCCGCCGGGCCCGGGTGTCCCGTACGTCAGGTGGTTCCCTTCCGGAGACTGGTCAAAGAACATCTGGATTTCGCACTGGAAACCGGCGCAAAAAGCGTTTTGCGAGGTGGAGTCCGCAAAGCCCGTGCGACCTGTGCTGATGTTCAGTTTTGCGTTGTCAGACCTGTTCAAAAGGAACAAAGGACCGTTGTAGTGCATGTAGAGCACGCGGGTGGACGAGTACGCAGCAATGCACGGCGTCCCTCCAGCAAGCAATATGTCACACGGACGGATACCAACCGGCGACGGTGGTTCCGGAGGCGGGGAAGGAGGAGCCGGGGGCAAGGGCGGAGAAGGTGGAGGAGACGGAGGACTTGGCGCCAGCGAAAATACTGTCACGGCTCTGTCGTAGTTGCTGATGTCCGCGTACACGCGGTAAATTGAGTATGCAGTCCTTTCCGAAACAGGAACGGGGTTTACAGCATATCCGCACTCCGTTGTTGCGCCCCCACACAGCGGCGCCAAACCTTGGTTGCCCACGTAAATTGTCATGCTCAGGTTTGTGAAAGTTACACCGTCATTGCTTCCAAACAGGTCAGCGGTGTTGAAGTAGCCAAGGAAATACCACGCTTCTGCGGCAAATGGCGTGGCGTACGTTCCTTGGATCCACGAAGCATTTCCAACATTCCCGTTCCAGTAAGGAAGGTTCGAAACGTCCGGACTTGTCACAGTTCCGAAAAAAGACGCTGGATAGTTGTTTCCAGAGCTTCCAGTGTTTGCAGTTACTGCTGTGGCCCTCATTGGTTCCAGTTGTTGTGATGCTGAGGGCAACAAAGGTGGGGGAAGCACTGGCGGGGGGGGAGGGCTTGCGTTTTGAACAGATGGAGTTGGTGGGGGCAAAGGCGTATTCGGCGACGGAAGGGGATGCGGCGAAGGTGAAGGATTCGGCGACAGTAAAGGATTCGGCGACGGTGGAGGATTTGGAGACGCCATAGGATTTGGGGAAGGCGGCATCGGAGGAGGAGGTGGCAAGACAGTTGTTTTATCTGCTGGCAACACAACCAGAAAAACAACAAGCACTACGGTCAATACGATCACCACAACACTACAAACTATTGCTTCGCAGAGCTGGGGCCTACGGGCCCTTGGCATTTTTTTCCGCATTCTTTTACAGCTAAACTATTGGCGCCTTTAATAAGTCCGTCGCGAATAGCCGTTTATACGCCAAAACTGCCTGTTCGTAAAAACGGAAGGCGGCGCGTTTTCGGAGCTGACCTGCGTCCCGTCCCACAGGAACGCAACCCAACATAGACCCGCTTCGCTGAGAGCTTGACGACAATAGATGCAAGGCAAACAGCACGCCGGCTTGCCGTCGCGCGTGAAGCGTTCGATGGTCAGTAGACCCGCCTGGCGCTGCATCCACCTCGTCACCGCGTGCGGCTTTGCACCCGCCACAACTGCCTGGCGTCGTAGCACTTCAATCATTCTCCTCTCTGCGCATTGCCTTCCATCGCTAACTACGCACGTGCCGTCTGCGATCCGACAAGAAACGTGGTGACGCATAACATAAAGAACGCTAAAATTCTGGCAC
>JAYVEE010000154.1:0-4464 GCA_043749005.1 Polaromonas sp.
TTGAAATCGCTGCTGCTTTTGAGGGGGCCCTCTTCAATGACAACGACTGACAAACCAGCTTTGGTGAGCAACTCAGCAGTGATGCCTGCACCAGCGCCACTGCCGACGATGGCGACATCGCAGGTGATCTGTTCAGGTGGTCGATCGAACGGGCCGCCCATAACTTTCCAGCCGCGCGCCAGGCCGTCTTTGATTGGGTCTTGAATGTTGCTCATGTTATTAAATTTTCAAGGGCCCTGGATAGCCCAAAACTGACCATGTTGTTGGCTCAGAAAAGTAAGCACCCGCTGTGATGTCATGCAGCGCAGCATAAGCCTGCTGGCGCACTACAAGGGTGGACAGTCGCATGCCCTGTAGTGCCATTTGTATGTCGGTTACGCTGGCCGTCGCCCAAGACGTGCTTAGTCCAGCCAACCCCAGCCGACCTGCGCCAGACGCCAGAATTGCCAACAGCTGGGAAAGTTCAGCTTGCGCATGGTGGGGTAGCGCACTGATCAATACATCAATCCTGTTGAGCAACGATGTCACTGCCGCCTGTTTGGCAGCCGGCTGCTCGGGCAATGTTTTGTCAAGAACACCGATGCCGACAGCACGAAAAACTTCGCGGCCTGCAGGCGTTAATGTGCCGCGTTCTAGTCCCGGCTGAATCATTGCTGCCGCACCGCCCACCACAGCCAGCAAGGCGGAGGCTGTTGCACCCAGTTTGAGGAGGGTTCGTCTTTGCATAGCTGGAAGTTTCGCATGCAAGGGGTATTTTCAAATAGAGCGGGGTTACTAGATAAACTCGGGGTAAACATGAATTTAGTCCTCCAATGAACGCATCGGCCGCCGATATTCAGACCTCGCTTGAAGCCGTTTCGCGGCTTAGAGAACTGCGCACTGGTAATGCTGCGTTGATGGCAGCCAACGCCGCCATCAAACGTTTTCAGGCGCAGCGCTTTCAAGCTACTTACCCTGAGCTGTTGCAAAGCCCCCGCTACCAGACTGCAGCAGGTTTTTTTCTGCATGAGCTGTACAGCGACAAAGACTACGCCGAACGCGACCAGCAGTTTGCGCGCATCGCCAGCACCATTGCCAAACTGTTTCCGCAGTCGATTGTCAATACTGCCGCTGCATTGGCACGTGTGCATGCCCTTACTGAGCTGCTGGATGATTCGATGGCGCGCGTGTACATGGTGGTGCGGCAGGCTAACGAGAGTCAGAGTGATGCCGCGTGCTACATCACCTGTTGGCGTCAGGTAGCTGACGCTGCCGCGCGTTATCAGCAACTTGAAGAGATACTCGCTTTAGGCCAATCGCTTGACAGTTTGACGCGTAAACCGGGTTTGCGAATGTTATTAAAAATGATGCGCGGTCCTGCTACCGCAGCTGGTTTGGGATCACTGCAAAAATTTTTGGAATCAGGGTTTGATGCTTTCTTGACGTTGCGAGGCGCGGATGAATTTTTAGAATTAATCGCCGAGCGCGAAGCCGAGTGGATCAGGCGATTATTTGAGGAAGATACTGTCGCTTGTGAGACCAAGTTGCTTGAATTATTGGCTGGCACAGGCGCTGATTAAACCTTTATTAGGACAAGCCCCATACGCTATTTGGGCTTGTGGTTTCACAATCTGGTCAGGAGACTTATATGAATAAACTTTGGCTTGCTAGCTACCCAGAAGGTGTAGCTCACGACATTGACACCGAGCAGTTTTCTTCACTCAATCAGTTGCTGGAAGACTCATTTAAAAGGAACGCCGCCAAGCCTTTTTCGGTTTGTATGGATTGCTGGATGTCATACGGCGAGCTCGATGACCTGTCATCTCATCTGGGGGCGTGGCTACAAAGCCTGGGGCTGGAGCCGAACGCCCGAATAGCCATCATGCTGCCTAACATACCGCAATTTGCGGTGACCATGGCCGCAATACTGCGCGCCGGCTATACCTGTGTAAACGTTAATCCGTTGTACACAGCGCGTGAGCTGGAGCATCAGCTTAAAGACTCTGGAGCCACGGCAATCGTGATCCTCGAAAACTTTGCTGGGGTTTTAAGCGACGTGGTGGAGCGCACGCCCATCAAACACATCGTGATGGCGTCAATGGGTGATTTGCTTGGATTTTGGTATGGCAAATGGCTGACTTTTGCGGTGCGACATTTAGCCAAAATGGTACCGGCTTACAAACTGCCGCTGGGCGGAAGTCGGGTGGTTACACCATTTGCCAAAGCGCTTGCAGAAGGCTCGGAAATGACACTTAAATCAGCACATTGCACGCTTGATTCGATTGCTTTTCTTCAATATACCGGTGGTACCACGGGCTTGTCAAAAGGTGCAGTTTTAACGCATCGCAACATCATCGCTGCCGTATTGCAAGGCGAGCAATGGTTCACACCTGCTCTTAAGCGTATTGGCGACGTGAGCAAAGTGAACAACATTGCGGCATTGCCGCTGTACCACATCTTTGCGCTTACGTTGAGTTTGCTGACAATACGTTGGGGCGCACACCTGACGCTGATTCCTAACCCGCGCGACTTTGGCAATTTTATTGAGGTGTTAAAAAAGCGCCCGTTTCACATGCTGCCTGCGGTAAACACGCTATTCAATGCTTTGCTTCAACATCCGCAATTTAAAACGGTCGATTTTTCAAACCTTTGCGTTTCTCAAGCTGGCGGTATGGCAGCGTCGGCTGGAACAGCACGCCATTGGCAGGATGTGACTGGCTGTGCAATGGTTGAAGGCTGGGGCATGAGCGAGACCTGCGCGATCGGTACCAACAATCCAGTGACCAGCACAGAGTTTAGCGGCTCAATCGGCCTGCCTTTGCCGGGCATCGACATTGCCATCAAAGATGATGACGGGAAATCTTTGGCTATCGGTGAGTCAGGTGAAATTTGCATCAAAGGCCCGCAAGTGATGGTGGGCTACTACAACCAGCCTGCTGAAAATAAAACTGCGTTTACGTCTGATGGTTTCATGCGGACGGGCGACATTGGCATCATGGATCTCAAAGGCTATACAAAAATCATAGATCGTAAAAAGGACATGATCATCGTTTCAGGTTTTAATGTTTTTCCGAACGAACTAGAAAATGTTATTTCGATGTGTCCTGGAGTGGTCGAATGTGCTGCGGTAGGTATTCCAGACTTGTCGCAAGGTGAGGCGATCAAGGTTTTTGTTGTTAAAAACGATGCTACGTTGACCGAAGAAGATATTACAGCGTACTGCAAAGAGCATTTGACAGGCTATAAGCGACCCAAATATGTTGAGTTCAGAGACGATTTGCCTAAAACAAACGTCGGGAAAATTTTAAGACGCGAACTTCGCAGTGCCAGCTAATATGCATCCTTCCAAATTTTTAATGTGAACGCCATGAAACTGCCTGATGGCATGAATGTATTTGAACGCGGCTGGCTGTCGTCCAACTGCATTTTTTTTGATGACGGCAACACCAGTTGGCTTGTTGACAGCGGCTACAGCACTCATTCTGCTTCAACTCTTGACCTGGTAGCAGCAAAACTTGGCCCTAGAACGCTTGATTTTTTAGTGAATACTCATCTGCACAGCGACCACTGTGGCGGTAATGCTGCTTTACAAACCAAATATCCTGAGCTTGTGACTATTATTCCACCCGGTCAGGCTGATCTGGTCAAAGTTTGGGATTCAAATGGACTTTTTTACTTGCCGACAGGCCAACAATGTCCCAGATTCAAATTTGATCAAACACTCCAAAGCGGTTCATGTATTGAGCTTGGCCTTCAAAAGTGGGAAGTTCATACTGCTGGTGGGCACGACCCTCACGCTGTCATATTTTACGATCCGACCAGCAGGATACTCATTTCTGCCGATGCACTTTGGCAAAACGGTTTTGGCGTAGTGTTTCCAGAGCTTGAAGGGATTGAAGCATTCGATGAAGTAGCAGCAACACTTGATTTGATTGAACGTTTGAATCCAAGTGTGCTTGTGCCTGGTCATGGCGCTGTGTTTGAATACACATCAGAAATTTTAGGAATAGCCCGTCAAAAACTGGACGGCTTTGTAAAAGACCCGGTCAAACTTGCCAGGCATGGCGCAAAAGTGCTGCTTAAATTCAAACTGCTCGAAAAACAAAAAATGCTATTTTCTGAATTTGTTCAGTGGGCGGTCAGCACCCCCTGTTTGATTCAATACCAACGCAGGTTTTTTGACGATTTAGATTTTGCAGCGTGGGTTGAACAGCTGTGCACTGAGCTTGTCAAGGCAGGTGTTGCCAAGCGCGAAGGTAACATCATTCTTAATCAGTGAGCGCGACATACAGGCGTGATTTGACTGAGTTGCTGCTGCATGTTGTTGATTACCAATGGAATTTAGACAAAGAAAAAGCCCAGCCGATCAAAGATCAACTGGGCTAGCTCAGGTTTAATAGCCTGACGATGTCCTACTTTCACACAGGAATCTGCACTATCATCGGCGCTAAGTCGTTTCACTGTCCTGTTCGGGATGGGAAGGAG
>JAYVEE010000155.1:0-4462 GCA_043749005.1 Polaromonas sp.
GCTCGCACGTTATACCGTGCGCATGAAGAGCCCGCCGCGCACGAAGCGATTGAAGGCATCGAGCATTTTGACAAGGTCATCAACGTTGACCAATCGCCGATTGGCCGCACGCCGCGGAGCAACCCGGCCACGTACACCGGCCTGTTTACGCCGATTCGTGAGTTGTTGGCTGAAATGAACACCGCCCGTGAACGCGGTTACGGCGCAGGCCGGTTCAGCTTTAACGTGGCTGGCGGCCGCTGTGAGGCTTGTCAGGGCGATGGCGTAGTGAAAGTTGAAATGCACTTTTTGCCCGACGTGTACGTACCCTGCGACGTGTGCAAAGGTATGCGCTACAACCGCGAAACCCTTGAAGTGCAATACAAGGGCAAAAATATTGCGCAAATTCTGGATTTGACTGTTGAAGCCGCTGCCGAATTTTTTAAAGCGGTGCCCACTATCTCCCGCAAGCTGCACACGCTGCTCGACGTTGGCCTGAGTTACATCAAGCTCGGACAGGCGGCCACCACGTTGTCTGGTGGCGAAGCCCAACGTGTCAAGCTTGCTTTGGAGCTGAGTAAAAAGGACACTGGACGCACGCTGTACATACTGGACGAACCAACCACCGGGTTGCATTTCGCGGATATTGATTTACTGCTCAAAGTGCTTCACCAATTACGTGACGCAGGCAACACGATTGTGGTGATTGAGCACAACCTGGACGTGATTAAAACCGCCGACTGGGTGATCGACATGGGGCCTGAAGGGGGTGCAGGTGGCGGTACTGTGGTGGGCGTGGGTACGCCCGAAGACATTGCGGCGAATCCGGGCAGCCACACGGGGCGTTATCTCGAACGGCTGCTGGGATGACGGGCCGACTGACGAGCCGCGACCTGGCGGCGGTGTTGGTGGTCGTGGTGGTTTGGGGGCTTAACTTTGTTGTCATGAAGTTTGCACTGCGTGACTTCACGCCTTTCCAGCTGGGCGCTGCTCGCTATGTGTTTGCAGTGCTGCCCTTGATACTGTTCATCAGGCCGCCGCCGATTGCCCGCAAATGGCTGCTGATGTATGGCCTTTTTCAGGGTGTTGGGCAATTTGGCATTCTGTTTTTTGCCCTTAAAGTCGGCATGACGGCGGCGCTGGCTTCAGTGCTGCTGCAAACCCAGATATTTTTCACAGCGCTATTTGGTTTTGTGCTGCTGGGGGAACGTGCCAGCCGTGCCCTGAAAGCAGGCATGCTGCTGGCCGCCCTTGGCTTGGCCTGTTTTGTGGCCAGCAACTTTCAGCCCGCCTCTTTAAACAGTGGCACCACCAGTTTGGGGCTGCTGCTCACACTATGCGCGGCTTCCATGTGGGCGGCGTCAAATATCGTCGCACGACGGGTGCAGCAGCTGCCTCATGACTACTCACCATTGGCCTTTGTGGTGTGGAGCAGCTCGGTCGCAGTTATGCCATTCATGGTTTTGTCTCTGGCGTTTGATGCGCCAGAAGTCCGCTGGCAGTGGCTGGATGCACGCGTCAGCAGCTGGCTTGCCGTCGCCTACCTAGGCTGGATGGCCAGCATCCTGGGTTACACCTTGTGGACGGGGCTGCTCAAACGCCACCCCGCCAACAAGGTCGCACCCTTCAGCCTGGGTGTGCCAGTGGTCGGGCTGACTACCGGCATGTTGGTGCTGGGCGAGGTCATCACCCCTTGGCAGTGGGCGGGAATTGCGCTGATTGTGGGCGCCCTGGCTTGTGTCATGCTGGGCGGCGTGGTGAGGCAGCGCTGATACTTCCCGCCGATGGGCTGATCAGTTGTCGTCGCCTATTTTTAAGCCAGTGTCGTCCAGCCAACTACAGGACGCCCGTGTGTCAAGGTTATTTTTTTAACGTGAGCTCGCGTTCAACTGTCGAGCCATTGCAGGTGGTGCCTTGGACTCGCTTGAGAAAGGCATCAGGGCGATGGCGTGTGCCGGGTTGGCTTTTAGCTGCGGGATGGTTGCTTTTACAGCGATGAGCTCGATGCAAATAGCAGTCACACACACTGCATCTAAAGCTATTTGTAGTTATAAATTTACACCGACCAAATATCGTGCATACAGCACCAACAAAGTGCATTTCTAAACTAAATGGCATACCAACCATTGGGCACAGTCCTTGCACGCAAGGTGAGATGCAACTTCAAAAGACTCTCATGCTTAACCGTAGAAACCTCCTTGCATCAGCCGCAGCTACCATCGCCGCTGGCCCCCTGTTGAACACCGCCTTTGCGCAAGACAAGGTACTGCGCGTCGGCACGCTCAAACTGATGCACGCCATCACGCCGCATTTTTATGAAAAGTTCGCCATACCGGGCTACAAGATTGAAGTCATTCCATTTGAAACCCCGACTGATGGCAAAAATGCTGTGGTGACCAAGTCGGTGGCGTTTGGCACCTTCGGCATTGCTGCTGCCACGCTAGGCGGCGCAGCGGGCGAACCTGTGGTGGTGATTGGTGCGCAGTGCAATAAAGGCATGGCGGTGGTGGCGGGCAAGGATTCTGGCATTGCGTCCATCAAGGGCCTGAAGGATAAAAAAGTCGGTATCTTGCCAGGCTCAACGCAAGAGGTGGTGATACTGGACCGGCTCAAACAGGAAGGCATGTCGATCAAGGACATCCAACCTGTGCGCCTTGCGTTCAGCGAGATGGCCACTGCATTGGAGCGCGGCGATATTGACGCGTATGTGGGTGCTGAACCTGGCCCCTCTATTTCCATCAGCCGTGGCGTCGGCAAGATTGTTGAATATCCGTATGGCACGCCTACCGGCTCACTCAACATGGTGATTGGCACGCACGCTGACACGGTCAAGAATGATCCGATGCTGGTTCGTCAGTTCCTGCAAATGCACCGCAGGGCGACTGAATTTGCAACGGTGAATCGCTCTGCATTTGTTGAAATGTCAGAGCAGAAACTGGGTTTGCCTGCCAAAACGGTCGAGCTGGCCGCGCCCAATATCGAGCTGACCTGGCGCATCGACGACGATTGGGTGACCCGTGCCAAATACTACGGCGCGCAGATGCTCGACAAAAAGCAGATTCGCCAGTTGCCTGATTACGGCAGTTTTATCAACACCAGCTTTGCCAAGAGTCTGTAATTGAGCGCTACCGCTCCTAGCTGGAGGACGGTGCTGACTGCTGCCGTGCTGCCACTTATCCTTATTGCGGGATGGCACGCCGGCGTGCGCATTACGGGCACACGACTGATACCTGTGCCCTGGGATGTGGGCCTCATGCTGTACGACTTTGCATTTGGCGGAATTTATGACGACGCTTACAGTAAAACTTTGCACGTTCACCTGTGGAAGTCGTTCACGCGTGTGTATGCGGGTTTTTTTGCAGCTGCACTGGTGGGCATACCGCTGGGCTTGCTGATTGGGCGCATTACATCCATACGGGAATTTGTGGACCCAACGCTGCAATTGCTGAGGCCTGTGCCAGTCACGGCATGGCTTCCGCTGTCCATGATTTTCTTTGGCATTGGGCCCAATGCAGCCATATTTCTTGTGTTTCTGGGCGCGTTTTATCCGATCGTTTTTAACACGACGTTTGGGGTGCGTTCTGTCGACGCCAGACTGTTTGAAGCCGCTGCCATGTTGGGCTGCAAGGGGCCATCGCTGTTCAGGCAGGTGGTGCTGCCTGCGTCGCTGCCCGCCATTTTGAACGGGTTGCGCCTGGGGCATGGCTTTGCCTGGATCCTGATTGTGGTGGGAGAGATGACTGGCGTGCAACAAGGTCTGGGCGCCACCATCATGGATGCACGCATGTTGTCACGCTCAGAGCTGGTGATTGCGGGCATGGTGGTGATCGGCATTGCCGGCTTTGCCACGGACCGCGTGCTCGTAATGCTGAACAACAGATTACTTCAATGGAGCCCCCAACATCGGGCCTGATTCAGCCATGACAACAACAAGCAGCAGCACCAAGAGCAGCCTGCCAGTGCTCAGCGTCAGCCATCTTGACAAAAACTTCAGTGTGGGCGGGCGCACCACGCAGGCTTTGCATGATGTCAACCTGAGTATTAACAAGGGCGAGTTCGTCTGCCTGATTGGCGCTTCGGGATGCGGCAAGTCAACCCTGCTACGCATACTGGCCGGGTTTGAAACCGCATCTTCGGGGGTGGTCAACATGTATGGCATGCCGATTACCGGACCTAGCCCAGAACGCGGCATGGTGTTTCAGGACTTTGCGCTTTTCCCCTGGCTTTCCGTACGCGAGAACATTGCCTTTGGGCCGCACCAGCGCAGCCTGCCGAAGGCCAAACTCGACAAGATTTCGGGCTACTACATGGACATGGTGGGTTTGACCAAATTTGCAGACTTTTACCCGGGCCAGCTGTCAGGCGGTATGAAGCAGCGGGTGGCGATAGCGCGGGTGCTGGCCAACGATTGTGAGGTGTTGCTGATGGACGAACCCTTTGGCGCGCTGGACGCGCTGACACGCGAAAAATTGCAGCAAGACCT
>JAYVEE010000156.1:0-4448 GCA_043749005.1 Polaromonas sp.
CGATAGTTGTCGACATTGTCCGATCCAACTGTTTTTCAAGGGCCAAGGCCTTTGAATCCAAGAATGTCTGCCACGGTGTTTTACCGAAGCAATGTTTTCGCCCAGCCTCGGCCAGAAGCAGACACCCGCGAATGAGCTGTATGAGACTGCCAATTTGACATTTGATACCGTTCTTAAGAGCTCAAATTTTATTCTGTTCAGACAGATCAAGGGCAGATCCAGGTAAATTCGCCTATCCTCCGGATCAATGGTGAATATGGAACAAATCGAAGCACTGAACCGGGCGTTCTTCCTGAAGCTCAACGCCAGCCCTGAAGCAGCCCCTTGGGCAATCCAGGGCGCCGCCCTGGTCGCCGATGACTTGATCTATCTGGTTCCTGTTTTGCTCATCGTCCTGTGGTGTTGGGGGAGCGAACGAAGGCGGAACCTGGCTCTAAGGGCGTGTCTGGTAACCCTGCTGGGGATCGGAATCAACCAGGTCATCGGCCTTACTTGGCAGCATCCACGTCCGTTCATGACTGGACTGGGACAGACCTGGTTACCGCATGTTGCAGATTCATCATTTCCAAGCGACCACGCAACGGTGTTCGCCAGCGTTGGCATTAGCCTCCTGTTTGCACGGGAGTTCGGGCTCGCCCTTCTTACGCTGGCTGCCGGTCTTTGCGTGGCATGGGCTCGCGTCTATCTTGGGATACATTTTCCAGCAGACATGCTCGGGGCCATGGGTGTGGCAGTCCTTGCCTACGCAGGCTTTACCCCGGTATGGCGCATGACAGGCGATACCGTCACACAATTTGCCGAACGGCTCTATCGCTCTGTGATGGCGCAACCCATTTCACGAGGCTGGGTGCGACGTTAGGGTCGCCAGTTAAAAATAGCGAGTGGTCTGCGGCTACCAAACCAGTTCAAGGGTGATGCCATAGCTCTTTCGGCTCTGCACTGTTAATTTTTGATTTTTTACATCGTCAACCAGAACGCGCAGCGGGGTATCGAGATCAGCTTCAGTTTTGGCGAGGGTGATCATGCCGACAGGATGACTCAATCGCTCAGCTGTGACCATGCCGATCCACAGGGGCCGCGATGATGATTTTTCAGGTTTGACCTCCAAAGGCAATGGCCAGAGCCGAATGACAAGGCGCTCACCGGAACTGCTGCCTTTTACAAAGGTGATTTTCTGCACAAGGCCATGATCGAATTTCGGCAGCACCGGCAATTGCTGGATCTGTGCAGTGGGCAGCAACCAAAGCAACGAAGTCTTCAATGTCCATGATTCAGGGGCTTGCCACCCGGATGCCTCCAAGGTGTCGGAAATCTGTCCGGCTGTTCCGGCCCATTGCACGGAAAGACGCTCTTCAGCCTCACCCCCAATCTCTAAGCGTGACTTTGGAAGACTGGTCCATCCGGTACCCGTCCAATTGTCAAGCGGCTTGGTTTCCAAAGCTGGTTGGTAGGTGTACCGCTCTACGTCAGTGCGGTAACGATCGCCAGCATAAAAACCGCCGGTGATACACAGACTTGCCACGACAACCAGCAGAAACGGCCATGATCGACTTTCCTTAAGGGGCACGTGATAAACATAAGCGGTGCTGATCAATGCCATCCAGGCGAGGCCCAGGCCAATACTCCCCAGAATATCTGAAAACCAATGGACGCCTAAATAGATTCGTGAAAACGCGATCAACGTGATGATGCTGGCTGCCAGCAGTGTCAAGGCAATTTTGACGTTGTCAGTTTTTCCTCGGGACAGCAAAAACGCCAAAAATCCGTACACCACGATGCTTGTCGTCGTATGTCCACTCGGAAATGAAAACTGCTCGACCCCGGCGTAAATGTTGTGCGGCCTCGCGCGCCCCAGCGTGTATTTCAGCGTCCAGACAAAAATCTCCGCGACGCCCACTGCAGCGAGCCAATAAACGAGCGTGCGCCAGTTGCGCCGGATGGCAAGCAACATTGAAACCCCGATAAGAAGGACAGCTGTACCGACGGCTCCCCCACCCTCGGTAATAGCCACCATGAGGAGGTCTCCCCCATCGGTGCGCAGGCTTTGGAGCACGGCATAAACCGTTTGATCGAATTGGATCAAGGGGTCGCTCGAGAGGACATCTTCCAGGATACCCAAAAATAACCAGGTGCCGCCGATTAAAAGTACCGCAGCAATCAGCAAGGCTGAAGACTCCGGCTTGGAAGGGTCCAGCAACGACTGAACGAAATTTGCAAATACACCTGGTTTGCGGCGCGCCTGCTCTACAGCAAGATCACGCAGTTGCCTGAGTCTTGACCAACCTTGGCGATACGATAACTGGAACAACTTGCTCACTGCCCAAAACACCGCAGCGACCAGCAACAGGACAACAACCAGGCGCGAGCTCACGGCGCCGGCGAGCTGAAGCGAAGCTCCAAAGAGCACACCCGGGAGGAGGTGTGCGGCAGCCCACGCCAATGCCGACAGAACGTTCAAGACATAAAACTGAGTTGCCGGCATGCCTGCCATGCCGGCAACTACCGGAACGATTGCCCGCACTGGCCCGAGGAAGCGGCCGAAAAATACGCTTTTACCGCCATTTTTTTTAAAATAAAGATGACCGCGGTCAAACAATCTCGGGTAATTCTTCATCGGCCAAAGAGTGCGGATTCTTTCATGAAAATGGTGCCCGAGCCAATAGCTGATGCCATCGCCCATGATGGCACCGACTAAGGCGATCACTGTGGTCCACCATGGATTGAGCGCCCCTAATCCGATCAATACCCCCCCGACGAAGACGATAGAGCTGCCTGGAATGACGGTACCGATGACAGCCAGAGCCTCAAGCAATGACGCAGCAAAGACAGCACCAAGCGCGATGTTGGGGTGGGCTGAAAAATAGTCGATCAGGGCTTGTAAATACGATTCCATCGAGATTTTTATCTGGTTATTTCAAACGGATGACAAACTGCACGAGACGGAAGTTTTTGGCGGAAAGAATCATCCAGTTAGATTGCTACGCAGGCCATGTTTCCACCAGAAACACAATGAACACGCAAAACCCCGTGAGGCTGAGAAGCAGTACAGCGCCCGCTGCACAGTCTTTCGCAACTTCGATTGCAGGATGCCGACCAGGGTTGAGGTGATCCAGGGCATGTTCCAACGCCGTGTTGAAGAGCTCCGCCGCCAATACGAGTCCGCAGTTCGTCAGCAACAGCGCCCACCAGACCATCCCGGGTTGCCGCCATAGGAGTAGGGCCAGCACGCCCAAGGAAAGAAAAGCCTGCTGCCGAAAACTCGCTTCGCCTCGCCATGCGCACCGAATGCCCTGGATGGCGAAACCCGCTCGTCGATAAAAAGATTGATTTTTCATGTGACTTTTCCAGTTCACGTCAAAAAGTAACACTGCTGCGAGGTCGAAATAGCGGCACACCGCAATTGGGGTCTTCTCGCAATGTCCCACCAGACCCGGAACACTCGTGGCTTGCAAGATAGCTTCAAAACGCCCAAACAGAAATTTGGCGCGGCCCGAGATCGCGGCTGCGCTGAAATTCCGAACAGCAAGTTGCTCCTCAGCGACCGACAGTTAGAGGCAGCCAGTCGCTGCTGTAGTGACGTTGGTCGGTAGAAAAAGTCATAGGTTCCCAGGAAACGTATCATTTCGCAGAAGCCACCACACACAATCGATCTAAGCAAGATCATCATCGAAACATACCCGCAAAAAAGCTAACGATTTTTCCCCTTCAAACGTCCTAACGCCGACTCCCGCCCAATCTGTACGCCGCTTCGCGGCCCACGGTGAAGGGTCGTGCCGAAGCCACTTTGCAGGAGCGTTTATTTCATCCTCAGGCAGCGCTCGGTTGTGCTTCAGTACCCCGATGTCGTGAACAGCCGGGTATGGCGCGCCGGGCAGAGCCATCCTCAAGTGCTGACAAACTGCAACCCAACTGCTTTTTTGTCCACGACGCAAACGAAGTACCTCGATTGCATCCAATGTGTCTGGTACGGTGCCATCATTCCGATCACCGAACCCCGCTACCTCGTCGATCACAATGTACTTGGCATTAGGGGTACTGCTTGGCTAGTGGTTTCATCTTGGTTGCCCAAAGGCCGAGGTCGACTCCGTTTCCCTCGGGTAGCCTGAATGCGTTGGCATCAATTTTTATGTCACTTCCTTGTTGGCTATTTGTACCCCATGCGCCCCTATTGGCTGTATGCAGCGACCAACAGCAGCAGGGTGGGTGGATACGCCGATGGGTGCATGTCCAAATCGCGCGTTGGACCGGCAGCTTGGAAATCCAAGGTACGTGTCTCGCGGCGCCTCGTCTGTGCGCTGGCGCACAGTACAGCTCCAAACCGACGCGAGATCCGCGCTTTCGCGTCTTCGGAACCAATGTGCAGCAACGAACAGACCCAATAGCTTCGACGGCCTAGGATCCAATTGCAATGGGTCCAACCCGGTCCCACCCCAATAGGAGTTTTTCAT
>JAYVEE010000157.1:0-4425 GCA_043749005.1 Polaromonas sp.
ATTGGCCGAAGCGACTATGGTGGCTTTCAAATCAGCCTGTCCAATCAAGACCATGTGGCTTCCAGCTTTGTAGAAAAATCCATGTTGACAGGTGATGGCAAGATCCGGGTGTGATCAAGAGGTGATCAGCACCAGGCTCATGTCGCAACACTTGCAGCGAGCGTTTGCTGGTGGCTCGCGTCTATCCACCTTACCGCTACACAAAATCCCTTCGGGCTTACTCGCTCCAGGGTAATTTGCGCATCAATGGCTTTGGCTCTGGCGTACATGGACCCCAACCCGACGCCCTGGCGTTGTGCCTGAAAAATGCCAGCGGCTTCAAACCCTACCCCATCGTCCTGAATGCACAACGTCATTTGGTCTTTTGTAGCACGAAGGGTGACCGTGATGTTGTTTGCACCGCCGTGGCGCACCGCATTGCTAATGGCCTCTTGCGTGATGCGGTACAGATGCGTGCCTGTCTCTGCTGCAACATCATCAAAATTGCCTTGCATCTCAAATATGCACATGACCTGCTTGGTGGTTGAAAAATCATGGCACAGCTTTTCCAGCGCACGCCAAAATGCGCCCGGCCAAGCGTCCACCGGGGCCAGGCCACGTGCAAGGCTGCGGGTCATCTCTGCTGCCTTTTTTATCTGGGCGAGCAATTGGTCTGTCTCTTGCGTCAAATTACCACCCGAATCGTCAGAAAGCAGCTTGATGTTTGCCGCGTGCAACCCAATGCCTGCGAGTTGCGAGCCCACCGAGTCATGCAGTTCACGCGCGATGCGTACCTGTTCAACTTCAATCCTTTTTGCCAGCAAAGTGTCGTAGCGGCTGCGGTTGGTTTCAACTTCCAGCGACAGCAGCGCCATGTCGCCCGGGGGTGTCATGGTTGACAGGATGTGGGGTTCGCCCTCCCATTCGATAACCGCCGAGCTTGTCAACGCTTTAAAAATATGGCCATCCAGGTGAACACAGTTAAACCAGAACGACGGAACGCTTGCGCCAGCATAAAGTTGGGACTGACGCCAAGCAGCATCTTTCAAATCGCCTGGCAATATGTAGTTGGAAAATTTTGTACCCACGATGGCGCCTTGTTCAGTCGCGCCAAAAATACTGAGCAGTGTCGAATTGACAAATTTGATGATGCCGTTGCGCTGCAAGATCACGCCAACGTTTACATGCTCCAGACAGCGCGATAGCTGTGCATTAAGACGTTCGTTCGTCTGGCTTGCCTCAAGCGTGGCAGTAATGTCCATGTGCGTACCCACCAATAACATCGCCTCCCCTGAAGCATCACGCTCAACGACTTTTCCGCGGCTTTGAATCCACACCCAATGGCCTTCCCGGTGGCGCATGCGAAATTTCTTTTCCAAGGGCTTGTCGAGCGACGTTGTTGTTGCCGATTCAGAAACACTGACAAATGCAACATCATCTGGGTGTACAAGTTTTAGCCATTCGTCTGGTTGTGCGGGGAAATTGTTCGGGGCATAGCCCAACATTGCGTACCAGCGTTCATCACGAAAACTCTCATTCATTGCTATGTCCCTGGTCCAAAAGCTAAGGCCGGATGCTTCCATAGCCATGTTCAGCCGCTGCGTCGTTGTGCGCAAGGCCTGTTCAGCTGCTTTGCGTGCAGTAATGATGCGCTGAACCCCGATCCAGTGGGTACACAACGTGCTGCCTTCTGCATAAACGGGTGTGATTTCAAGCTCTACCCAAAATAGTTCGCCATTTTTTTTGTAGTTGGCCAGCTCAACCTTGACAGACCGCCATTCTTGCAAGGCGTTTGCTATTTTTTTCAGCTCTGTACGGCTGGTCAGTGGGCCTTGCAGCAGCCGTGGTGTTTTGCCAATCACCTCAGCACTGGTGTATCCAGTGTGCCTTTCAAACGCCGGGTTGACATACATGATGACTGGCCCCGGTGAGTGACTAGGCGACGCATGGCTGATGAGCACCACGTCTTCAATGCTTTCAACACACGACTGCAGCAGCCGAATTTGGGACTGTGCCTGATGTTGCTGGGTTAAGTCAACGTTGGTGCCCGACGTGCGAACCGCCTTGCCTGCGCTGTTGTACAAAATATTGCCCCGCCCCAGCACCGCAATGTAATGGCCTTGCTGATGCTGCAAGCGAAATTCGCTTTGGTAGTTGTCGCGCCTTTTGGTTACTGCCTCAAGGAACGCAGCGCGTACACCGGCTCGGTCGTCGGGGTGAATAAAAGCCATCCAGACTTCATCGCGCCGAGGGGTCGCGTAAGGCGTTCTGCCCATCATGTCCCACCAGCGTGGCGACAGGTAGTACTGGCCGGTTTCCATGTCCCAGTCCCACGCGCCGTCGTTGGTACCTTTCAGGATGAGTGACAGCCTTTCTTCTGATTTTTGCAAGGCAAGCTCCCGCTCTTTGCGCTCGGTGATGTCCCTGAAACTGCCGTGGTAGCCGGTTGTTGTGCCGTGCGTATCGGCCTGGCGGTAGCCCTTCATGCTGTACCACTGCGTATGGCCTTCAAACGTCACGCTGCACTCCAGGACGTGCGGCAGGTTGCCCTGCGCCAGGTGCGCGTAAAAATCAGGCCAGCTGGTCGTGTTGTTATCAAAAACGCCTTCGTCGCCCAGCCGCTGCCCCAACAGGTACGCTTGGTCAGATTGCAGAATGTGGGCAATTGGTGAGCCTGTCAGCTTGGCAAGTCGGCCTGAGCTGTCAAGTGCCCACAAACCTGCAATGTGCAAGGCCAGCAATTCGTCGCGCTCGTCTGGCAGCAGCGACAAAAGAAAGTCGTCTGTTTTACCACTGAACAAAGGCGCCATCAACAAGGCCGTTTTCCTGACTTTGCCGCTCTTGCCGGGCAACGGGAATACCAGCACTTCAACCGGCAGGGTGCTGCCATTTTTGGTCATGCAGCGGGTCATACCCTGCCCGGCAATTTCAGCCAGCAACGCGTGGCCGATAACCATTGCACCCGCATTTGGCCTGTCTAGGCACAACAATTGCTCAAGGCCAATGCGTTGCACATCATGAAAGTCAAAGCGTGAGAGCTGGGTATAGCGCTTGTTGACTGCCTCTATGGCCTGGTCGTGGTCGATGAGGATGACGCTTTTGTCGGCGGATAGCGCAATCTTTGCTGCAACTTCGGGTCTGTGCGGCATGATCAACATGGCGCTGACCAAAAGCGCTGCTGACTGCAATACGGCGCGGTCTATTTCGCTCAGGGTAACGGGCTGCGCTGCCATCAGGCTAAGCGTGCCTACTGGAGTTCCGTCTGTGCCGGCAACGATAGGCGCGCCCGCATAAAAACGCAACGCTTGACGCGTTGGATGGTCAGCTGCATCGCGAAGTGCAATGTCTTCAACGACAAAAACACTGTTGCCGCCTTCGGCACAAGCTTTAAGTGCGTTTCGGCAGTCCATCATGAGAGGGTCAGTGCCGCACACAATTTTTACAAATGTACCGTCGGCATCTTTGAGCGTAACTACCGCGCTGTCAACTTTAAAACGGTCAAGCAACATTTTCAGCGCTGCGTCCATGCGCAGGGTGCTGGGTTGGGTGTCTTCTTCGCCCCCCCACAATGCATGCAAAGTCACGGCGTCACTGCTGGATTGCCAAATTTCAGGAATGTCGGTTGGTAGCATGGTTTAAGAGGATTTTGCAGACGTGCACAATTCATCTGTGTGCTACACCTAACATACTGCATACTAGAACGTAACCGCTAAGTAGGTGTACGTAACAGATGCGTAGCGTCATTTGGAAATACTTTGTAAATTCCAATGTGCAATGAGCTGCTGATGTTTTTAAATGCTTCTCAGACTTACACACCTCGCACCGATTGGCATCATGATAAAAAACATTCTGCTCATTGATGACCACGACATCATTCGGTTTGGCCTGCAAACCCTGATCGACAAATCAGGAACATGCCGGGTGATTGACTCCCAAGGCAGTCTGGCTAAGGGTGTCGCAGCCATTGAGCGGCTGGCGCCAGATTTGGTGGTGTGCGACATGTCGATGGACGACTCGAAGGGTCTGAACACGGTGCGCGCTGTTGTAAAAGCCCAGTCACCCAGGCCAGTACTTCTGCTGTCAATGCACGACGAAATGATCTACGCCGAGCAAACGCTGGCATTGGGCGCCAAGGGTTACCTGATGAAAGAAAACGCCCACGAACATCTGATGCAGGCCATCAACACAACACTGGCAGGCAACGTGTGGGTGTCTGCCGACGTCAATACCTATCTGCTTAACCGTTTGATGACGCGCAACCGGAGCCTGAGCGCGGCTCGGTCTTCAGGCCAGGTGAGCCGCTTGTCCCAGCGAGAGCTCGAAGTGCTTGAAAAAATTGGCGCTGGCAAAACCACCAAGCAAATCGCGCATGACCTGGACCTGAGCCCCAGAACAGTGGACATACACCGAGCCAGTATTAAAAAGAAACTTGAACTGAAAACCAGC
>JAYVEE010000158.1:0-4425 GCA_043749005.1 Polaromonas sp.
GGCGCTTTGCCCGTCCTGAGCAGCCAGGCTGACCTCACGCTTCCACTGCAGGGCAATATCGTCCAGCAGGCCCAACGTTTCTTGCGTGGCGCGCGCGCCGGTGCCAAACAGCATGGCATCGACCACTTGCAGCAAGTTGGGTACCTTGTCGGTTTCGTCAATGCGCTCGGAGGGGTCTCGCTCGGCGTTGACGGTGATCAGCACCAGCTTACGCACTACACCCTTGGGCAGCTTGCGCGTGGCGCTGCGGATGCCACCTTCATTCAACGTGTGCTCAAGCAGGCCGCGTACGCCCAGATTGTCGGCCACGCCACCATCTACCAGGTGAATGTAAGGGCGCGCCTTGGCGTCCTGGTAGCTGAGCAGTTGGGCGCGCAGCATGCGGCTACGGTAGTCGTTTGAGCCTGCATCTGGTGCTGATATGGCTACGGGCAGCGTGCAACTGCCTGCGTAGTTTTTAAGTGTGACTGGGCTCAGTGCCAGCGGCACTGCTGAAGACGATGCCACCGCAAACGACAGCGGCACGCTGCCCAGGTCGGAGCAAATGCGTGTGAACTGGTCCCATGAAAACTCAAAGCTAGATCCCAGCGACAAATCAGTCGCCGACACCAACAGGCGCGGCCTGCCGGGGCGTGCCCACATGTCGGCGTAAGTTTTACCCCGGTACAGCTCGTCCAGCCGCTGCGCCAGTAGCTGTGTGCGGCCAAACCAAGGTGACGACAAATCAAACAGGTTGCCAGGCTTTAACGCAAAACTAATCAGAGAGTCCTGAAAATTTTTACGCAGAAAGTCAGCCTCAAACCGCTCAAAGGTTTCCGCCCCAAAGGCCGCGTAATAAGTCGCCACAATGCTGCCGCCCGACACACCACTGATGAACCCTACCTGGTCAAGCATGGACGTTTTGCGTTTGTTCAGCAGCACGGGAGTTTGGTGTAGCGCCTCCAGCACACCATAGCCAAAAGCTGCCGCTCGCGCACCACCGCCAGACAGCGTGACTGCCGCAATCATTGAAAAGTCATCGGCTGTGGCTTCACTCAGCGTGGCAATATCTTCAGGGTTTGGTGCAACAACGCCGTTGGCTAGCGGCACATTGACCCAAGGGCGCGTGGTGGAACAAGCGGTAATGCCGGCCAGCACAACTGCCATCAATAAATACACGGCACAGCGCATGAGGGGACGGTGGAAATTCATAACCTAGGTTATCTTAAAAAACCAGCGCAGGGAGCGCCGCCATGTCAGTAAAGACGGCAACTGCACCTGCTGCACGCAAAGCGGCCGCGCTGCTGTGCCCAAACTCCTGCGGTGCATAACCAAACACGGTGGCACCAGCCGCCACACCCGACAGCACGCCGGTCACGCTGTCTTCAATCACGGCGCAGCGCTTGGCATCAACCCCCAGCGCAGCGGCGGCGGCCAAGTACACATCAGGGAAGGGCTTGGAGCGCGGCAGCTCGTGGCCGCTGAAGATATAGCCTTTGAAGTACGGCAACAGTCCGGATTTGTTGAGTTGCAATTCAACCTTGAAGCGGTCTGCGCCTGATGCACAGGCAATGCGGCCTGCGAAATGCGCGTGAATGCTGGCTACCGCTTGCACCGCACCATCAATGGCTTGAAGGTCGCGCAGCAAGCTCTCATTGCGCCGCTCACGAAAGCGGTGCAGCCAGTCGTCAGTCAGTGGCTGGCCGGTCTTCGCTTCAATCAGGGCGCGCTCATCCCGCACCGCTTTGCCGATGAACAGCCGCATGCATTCGTTACTTGTCAACACCCAGCCTGACTCCGCCAGCATGTCCCGCAGCACACCGTTGGTGATCGGTTCACTGTCAACCAGCACGCCATCGCAGTCGAACAGCACCGCGTTAAATCTCGAGGTAATCATTATTAAATGCTACTTACTTAGGAGCTAATGGCACCCATATTTGTTGAGCTACAGCCCTATTTTATTATCGAATTAAGGCAAAAATACTTAAAGCAGATCACCGTCAACATAGTACCAACGCCCTGCCTCACGCACAAAACGGCTCCGCTCATGAATTCGCCCGCCACGCCCCGCTGTGCGGTAGCGGGCGACGAACTCGACGTCAGCGTGATTTGCGTCCTTTACCGTGTGGCGGCGCACCTCCAGACCCAGCCATTGGGTGCTGTCGTCCTGCGGCACTTCAGCGGGGCGGGTACTGGCGTGCCACGAGGCTTTCAGGTAAGCATTTCGGTTAAGTACAAAAGCGCTGTAGCGCGAGCGCATTAGGCTCTCTGCATCAGGGGCGGGGATATTTTCAAAATCGTTGAGGTAGCGGGCGCAGCAATTGGCAAACTTGAAGGGTTTGCCTGCCGACGCAGCAAACGCGCATGGGCAGTTTTGCACAGACAAAACTTTTAACGTTTGCGCCGTCAAGACGCCGCCAAAAAAGGCAGCAGATGCGAAAGCAAAGCTTCGGGTTGCTCTTCAGCCATCCAGTGACCACAGTTATCAATCACGCCGCCACTCACATCGGTACCCAGGCGCTGCAGCGATTCAAGCACCTCCGTGCCGCGCCCCCATCCCTGACCACCGCCCAGCGCCAGCACCGGCATGGGCAACTTGAACGTGCTGGCAATGGCCTGATTGTCCAGCACATCGCGCGGCAAGTTGCGGTAATACGCAAACCCGGCTCGCAGTGCGCCAGGCTGGCTGTAGACGCGCAAATACTCAGCGATGACCTCGTCTGGCAAGACGTCTGCGCGATGCCCCCAGTTGCGATAAAACCAGGTGAAGTAAATATGCTCTCGCCCGGCAATCAGCGCTTCAGGCATGTCAACGGTTTGGTGAAAGGCATGGTGCCAGCGCTTGCCGCCCTGGCTGAAGTTGCCCGCGCCAGCCCCAGGGTTGTCGCCGGGTATCGTGACATCCAGCACCGCCAGCTTGCGCACTGCGTCGGGGTGCGCCGCCGCCAGGGCGTAAGCAACTGGCCCGCCCCAGTCGTGACCGACCAGACTGAATTCGTTAAGCCCAAGATGGTCATGCAGCAAGCGCCACATATCGTGTGCAATGGTTTTTTTGTCGTAGCCTTCCAGCGGACGAGACGAGTCACCCAAACCGCGCAAATCAGGCGCAATGACGCGGTAAGTTTTAGCCAGCTCGGCCATGATGCAGCGCCATGCGTACCAGCTCTGCGGCCAGCCGTGCAGCAGCACCACAGGCTCGCCATTGCCTATGGTGACGTAGTGCAATTGCACATCACCCAAGTCGGCATGGTGGTGCTCTGCGCCAGCTATTGAAAGGTTGGATGTCATGCGTATTAAGCCAAGGCCCTTAGAATAATGATTTTCTGCACATCAGACGTACCTTCGTAAATCTGGCAGACCCGCACGTCGCGGTAAATACGCTCGACAGGGAAGTCGCTCACATAACCATAGCCACCCAGCGTTTGCAGTGATGCGCTGCACACCTGCTCAGCCATCTCGCTGGCAAACAGTTTGGCCATGGCGGCTTCTTTCAAGCACGGCAAACCTGCATCGCGCAGGGCAGCGGCATGCCAGGTCAGTTGGCGGGCGGCTTCAATTTGCGTGGCGCAGTCGGCCAGCCTGAAACCTACCGCCTGGTGGTTGATGATGGCGCTTCCAAACGCGGTGCGGTCTTTGGCGTAGGCCAACGCAAAATCAAACGCACTGCGCGCCATGCCGATGCTTTGCGCGGCAATGCCGATGCGCCCGCCTTCAAGCGCGCTCAATGCAATTTTATAACCTTCGCCCTCGTTGCCAATCAGGCTTTCATGCGGCACGCGGCAATTGTCAAAATTGACCTGTGCGGTATCGCTGGAATGCTGGCCCAGCTTGTCTTCAAGTCTGTCGGCGCTGTAACCTGGAGCACTGGTTGGCACGATGAAAGCACTCATGCCCTTTTTGCCCGCGCCCTTGTCTGTCACGGCAATGACGATGGCCACGTGTCCGTTTTTGCCGCTGGTGATGAATTGCTTGACGCCGTTGATGACGTAGCCATCGGCATCTTTAACCGCTGTGGTTTTAAGCGATGACGCATCGCTGCCCGCATGCGGCTCGGTCAGGCAAAACGCGCCCAGCATGTGGCCCTGCGCCAGCGGCGTCAACCACTGCTTTTTTTGCTGCGCGTTGCCGTAGCGCATGAGAATGGCATTGACCGGGCAGTTGGTGACGCTGATCGCCGTGCTGGTGCCGCCGTCACCTGCTGCGATTTCTTCTATGACCACCGCCAACGTCAAATAGTCAAGCCCAGCACCGCCCAGGTCATCTGGCACGCAGATGCCGTATGCGCCCAGTGCGGCAAGACCTTTGTGTGCTTGAACGGGGAAAGTGTGCGCCTTGTCCCACTTGGCAGCGTTGGGCCACAGTTCTTGCGTGGCGAAGTCGCGGACAGCCTCTCGCACCTGTTGTTGATCTGGATTAAGTATCAAAATAGCCTCCAAGCCAATAAAT
>JAYVEE010000159.1:0-4372 GCA_043749005.1 Polaromonas sp.
TCTCCAGCTGGATATACCCCATTGATCAGCCGCAGTTGAAGCTCCGGGTTGGCCAATGGTGAGCTTTTGGCCAGCTCGGCAAAGCCGCCGCGAGGCATCACGGCCGAGCGCATTACCCAGGGCCTGGCAGCGGATTTGTCTGCCGCCGTCAATGCGCGAAAAGTGTTTTCAGTTTCCAGCATCTGGGAGCGGCTACGTTGCAAGGTGGCAGCGTCTCTAGCCGCATGAATAAATATAAAAACAGCACCCTGCGGGCTGGTGATCAGCGTGAGTTCTGTGCCTTGGGGCTGGCCATTTTTACCTGCTACTGTGCCTCTAAATCTGGTGGCTGCCAGGCCATTGATTTGCAGTCGCTCCTCGCGCCCGGTGGTCGGGTTGACGAGTTTGCGAATGATGTCGTCATGTGTTTTGCCCGCATCAGGCGGTGCCATCTTGACGATCAAGCCTGCATCACCTGCGTTGTTGACAAATGTGATTTGGTCAGCCTCGTTTTGAATGCGCCAGCCGTCTGCAGCTGTCAGTGCAAAACCCAACCCGGTGTGATAGAAATTGCGGCCTCGTGTCAACCCTTGCTCAGCGCTTTCGCCAAAAGCCATGCCGTCGAGTGTTTGCAGATAACGGGTGCGGCCTTCGTCGTTATAGGGTGCAGCCGTTTTGTACTGCGCAGCCAGCCGGGTGATGGCTTCCAGGCGCTGATCGTTGCTGGGGTGCGACGACAGCCAGTTGTTTTGCGCAGGTACTGGCCTGCCCTGCGACCGGGCCAGATCAGCTGCAAAGCGCTCCTGATTTTTAAGTACGTTGATGACGTCCACCATATTGCGTGGATCAAAGCGGATACGCGACAAATACTCGGCGCCCAAGCCGTCGGCCTGAAGCTCCTGCTCGCGGCCATAGCGCGAGATGTAGCCCGCAGCAACTGTCTGCGACAGGTCACTGGCCATGCGGCCTGCACCGCCTACGCCTTGAGACTCCAGCACCGCACCCAAAATGCTGGCCGCCAACACGCCCAGGCCTGCGTCTTGCTGGCGGGTGGCCCGCTGCGCGCTGTGCCTAGCGCTAACGTGGCCAATTTCGTGACCCACAACGCCTGCCAGATCGGCCTCGTTGTCCAGGTACACCATGATCCCGCGTGTGATGTAAACGTAACCACCGGGCAACGCAAACGCATTGATTTCCGGGCTATCGAGCACGGTAAAGGTCCATTGCAGGTTGGCGCGCTGCGATTGTTTAGCCAGGCGCTGACCAATATCATTGACGTACGCCTGAACCCGCGGATTCTTGAGAACTCCGTATTCCGCCAGCACCTGCTCGTGCGATTTTTTGCCTTCAGCAATCTCGGCCGACTCGCTCATCACGCTACGCTCGGGCTGGCCAGTGACCGGGTTGTTAACCGTACTGCCGCAGCCAGCGAGCAAAGCGCCAGACAACATCAACGCGGACAATTTAAAGGGTTGGTCGAACATGGTTTACTTTCAGTAGGAATCAGGCACCCAGACTTTTTTTCAGCCATTCGGCAAATGCCGCGCATTCCCAGCGCTCCATAGTGCCTGTGCGCCAGCACAAATAGTGGGCATGGGGGCTGGGGATGTTGTGACAAAACACCTCATTGCTACCCAGGCGAACCAAAGAGCCGTTTTCAAGCCAGGGCGCGCCCAGTTTAAGGCGAATCAGCGCAATCCCCATACCGGCAGCAGCAGCGTCGCACATCAGCCCAATGTCATTGAATTGCGAGCCCTCCATCGGCTCGGGCCAGTCCAGATGTTGCGCGGCAAACCAGGTGCGCCACGGCTCCAGCGGTGAGCGCAGCAGCTTTTCGCCTTCAAGGTCCTGTGGAGTTTCAAACGGGCCATGGTCGCGTACAAAAGCCGGTGAGGCAAGTAATGTGACATCGTCCTTCATCACGCAAATGTGCTCTACATCCGCGTAGCGCCCGGTGCCAAAGCGAATTGTCAAATCAGCGTCTTCAGCCACCACATCCAGCAGCGGGATGGACACTTGCAGCGTCAAATCAATTTCGGGATACGCCTCCGTGAACTGACGCAGGCGCGGTATCAGAATTGACCGCGCAAAAGTGGGCGTGACCGCCAAACGCAATTTGCGCTTACCGGGGTTGCTGCTTTGCCCCGCCGGACCCGGAAACTTTTGCAGCGTGGCCAGTCCGTCACGCACATGCGCCAGATATTCGCTGCCCTCGGTAGTCAATGAAAAATCGGCCCGGCCAAATAACTTGGTGCCGATAATTTGCTCAAGCTGCTTGACGCGGTGACTGACCGCACTGGGCGTAACGCACAGCTCTTCGGCAGCCTGTGTAACGCTGCGCAGACGCGCCAAGGTTTCGAATGTCAGCAGGCATTGAATGGGGGGAATGCGTTGTGTGCCTGCCGCGCTCATGTTGGGCCTATTTGAAGATCACAGTTTTGTGGCCGTTTAAAAGTACCCGATGTTCGCTGTGCCACTTCACCGCCCGAGCCAGCACCCGACTTTCAGTATCCTTGCCGCGGGCCGTCAGATTGTCAACCGTGTCCTTGTGGTCCACCCGCGTCACGTCCTGTTCAATGATCGGGCCTTCGTCCAGGTCAGCGGTGACGTAATGGGCAGTCGCGCCAATCACCTTGACGCCGCGAACATGGGCCTGGTGATACGGCTTGGCGCCCTTGAAGCTGGGCAGCATGCTGTGATGGATATTGATGGCGCGGCCGGAGAGTTTCTCGCACAGGTCGTTACTCAAAACCTGCATGTAACGCGCCAGTACCACCAGCTCTGCGCCTTCGCTTTCAATGATCTCCATCTGTCTGGCTTCGGCCTGCGCTTTAGCATCCGCTGAAACAGTGATGTGATGAAACGGCACGTTGTAGCTGGCAGCAAGCTGGTAAAAATCGCGGTGGTTGCTGATGATGGCGCGAACGTCAATCGGCAGCAGGCCAGATTTGAAGCGGAACAGAATGTCGTTCAGGCAATGGCCGTCGCGACTGACCATGATGACGGTGCGCATGGCGTCCTGGGTGGAATGCAGCTTCCAGGCCATCTCAAACGCTGCTGCAAAAGTGGCCAGCTCGGCTTTTAGCTGCAAATGGCTCAACTTGTCACAGGCAAACTGCACGCGCATGAAAAACAGTCCGGTGGCCGGATCGTTGTACTGCGCAGCTTCTTCGATATTGCTGTGGCGCTCCAGCAAAAAGCCCGATACAGCATGAACGATACCCATGCGGTCAGGGCAGGACAGGGTAAGAATATAAGCGTTGGTCATAAGACTGGAATTGTCGCAGGTCAACACCCAGCGGGTGTAGTGCCAAAATGAGGTAACTTTTCAGGAGCTTGACATGGCTTATCAAAATTTCAACATGGATCACCAGTGGTTGCCGTTTACGCCCAACCGTAGCTTTAAAAAAGACCCGCGCGTGTTTGTGGCTGCGGACGGCATGATGTTCACCACGCATGACGGCAAGCAGGTGATTGACGGCATTTCCAGCCTGTGGTGCGTGGCGGCGGGGCACAACCGCAAGCCCATCAATGAAGCCATTAAAAAGCAGCTCGACACACTCGACTACGCCACCGCCTTCCAAGCCAGCAACGACCAGGCCTTTGTTGCCTCCGAGATGATTGCCGCAATGGCACCCGGCGACCTGAACAAGGTGCTGTTTTGCAACTCTGGCAGCGAGGCGGCAGATACATCACTCAAAGTTGCACTGGCCTACCACCGCGCGCGCGGTGAAGGTCATCGCAACGTTTTTATTGGTCGCGAGCGGGGCTACCACGGCGTCGGCTTTGGCGGTATGAGCGTAGGCGGCATTCCAGCCAACCGCAAGGCCTACGGCACAGCCTTGCTACCGCGCGTTGACCACATGCGTTTTATTCATGATCCGCTGCACCCAGAGCATGCTGGCCATGCCTACATTCACGGACAAGAACCGGTTTGGACGGAGGACTTGCTACTTGAACTTGAAAACCGTATCTTGCCGCTGCACGACCCCAGCAACATTGCCGCCGTCATCATCGAACCCATCAGCGGCAGCGCTGGCTGGTATTTGCCGCCCCAGGGTTACGTCAAGCGGCTGCGTGAAATTTGCGACAAGAACGGTATTTTGCTGATTTTTGACGAAGTGATTACGGGCTTTGGCCGCTTGGGCTGCAACTTTGGTGCCGACTTTTACGGTGTCGTGCCCGACATGCTTAACTTTGCCAAGTGCGTGACTAACGGCGTGATTCCACTGGGCGGCGTGATTTGTACCGACCGTATCTACGACGCCATGATGGGCGCTAACTCAAATGCGCCTGAGCACGCGATTGAGTTCTTCCACGGCTATACCTATTCAGGTCACCCGGTGGCATGCGCGGCGGCAATTGCGACGCTTGAATTGTTCAAGCAAGACAA
>JAYVEE010000160.1:0-4368 GCA_043749005.1 Polaromonas sp.
CTCAATCATCTAATTCAAAACTATCCCAAGCCGTACATCGCCTTTATGGACGGTGTGGTGATGGGCGGCGGTATGGGCCTTTCTCAGGGCGCGAAGTTAAGAATTGTCACGCAGCACACCAAAATGGCGATGCCCGAAACCAACATCGGCTTGTTCCCTGACGTAGGCGGTGGCTACTTTTTAAGCCGCTGCCCCGGCCATGTGGGTGAGTATCTGGCACTGACCGGTGAGGTAATAGGCGCTGATGAGGCGGTTGACTATGGTTTGGCGGATGTAAAAGTGGACGCTGCCAGCTTGGCTGCGCTGTGGGCCGCCTTCGGAGCTATTACGTTTGACGAATGGAGAGCTATTAATTTAGGAGCTGCTTGCGCTCTTAAACAGTATGCTACAGCTCTAAAACATTCTAAAATCGATGCACATTTTGGCCTTTTGCGCGTCAAACATATCATCGACAGCCTGGAAAAGGCCAAAGATGACATCTGGGCCAAAAAAACCGCCGCGGTGCTGCGCAAACGGTCTCCATTGATGCTGCACGTCACACTGGAGCAGATCCGAAGAGCACGCAGCATGACGCTGGCTGACGACCTGCGCATGGAGCGGGACCTGGTTCACAACTGTTTTTATCTTCGCCCCGGCGTGGCCAGCGAAACGGTGGAAGGCATACGCGCTCTTGCTGTTGACAAAGACTACACGCCAAAATGGGACCCAGCCCGGATTGAAGGCGTCAAGCCAGGAATGGCGGATGCGTTTTTTGTCACCCCTTGGGCAGCCGATGCGCATCCACTGCATAAATTAGCCTAAGCCGCCGGCAACTCAGCGGCTCCTCGACTTCATCGCACGTTCGACTTCCCGCTTGCCTTCACGGTCCTTGATGGTGTCGCGTTTGTCGTGCTCGCCTTTGCCTTTGGCCAGGCCAATCTCACACTTCACTTTGCCTGCTTTCCAGTGCATGTTCAGCGGCACCAGGGTAAATCCTTTTTGTTCAACCTTACCCATCAGCCGTTTGATCTCAAGCTTGTGCATCAACAGCTTTTTGGTACGCACCTTGTCAGGCGTGACATGGGTTGATGCCGTGCCCAGCGGGTTGATCTGGCAGCCAATGATGAAAACCTCGCCGTTGCGTATCACCACATAGCCGTCAGTCAGCTGAACCTTCCCCTCACGTACTGATTTGACTTCCCAACCCTCCAGCACCATGCCGGCCTCAAAGCGTTCTTCAATGTGGTAGTTAAACATCGCCTTTTTATTGTCAGCAATGCGAGTGACAGCAGCCGCCGCTTTGGCAGAGACTTTTGAAGGACGGTTGTCTTTTGATTTGCCTGACGATGTTACGTCGGGGTTTTTGGAGTGGGATGCTTCTTTAGTAGCCATGAGAGTATTTGGGGTTGCCATCGACCAATACAATCGAGCGCAACTCTTGATTGTATGAAAACCGTTCACAAGTCCGTTTTAATCTGGTACAGCGCCGCTGAAATGTTTGCCTTGGTCACCGACGTGGCGAGTTACCCGCAGTTTTTACCGTGGTGCGACCAATCTGCCATCCTGGCTGAAGACAAGCAAGGCATGACGGCCAAAGTCGGCTTGTCCATCGCCGGTTTAAGCCAGAGCTTCACAACCCGCAATACCCATATTGAAGATCGCAAGGTCAGCTTGAAGCTGGTTGATGGGCCGTTTTCAAAACTCGATGGGCAGTGGGATTTCATCCCGGTCGGCAAGGACAGCGACAGGGCTTGCAAGGTCGAATTTGCGCTGAGTTACGATTTTGACAACGCTGCGTTGGCTGCGTTGGTTGGTCCGGTGTTTGACAAAATTGCTGGCAGCCTGGTCGATGCCTTTGTCAAACGTGCCAGCCAAGTCTATGGCGCCGTTTAAAAGTGCAAGTAACCATTGCCTATTCGCCAGCGCCACGCCAGGTGCGTGAATGGACGCTTGACGTTCCTGGCGGCAGCAGTGCAAGGCAGGCCTTGGCGCAATGCGGCGTGTTGGCAGAATTTGCCGATTTGGCCCTAGGGGCGTTGAACCTGGGCATTTGGGGTAAACATTGCGGCCTGAATCACAAACTCAAAGCCAACGACAGGGTTGAGATTTACAGACCGCTGCGGGTAGACCCAAAAGTCGCGCGCCGAGAGCGATTTACAAGCCAGGGCGCTAAGGGCGCGGGCTTGTTTGCCAACAAAAGAGCAGGTGCAAAAGCTGGCTACGGCGGTTGATATCGACTGCTACCAAGCTTTATTTGCAACTCGCATCAATAACTTCCTGAACCCGCTTGGCTTCGGATGCCCGTTTGTTATCGTCGAAAACTTCACGTTCGCCTTGGGCATTGACAGCCGACATGCGCACCCCGGATTGCAATGTGGCCAGGCCGGTTTTAGCGCGTTCACAGTTTTCGGATTTGACTTTGGCGATTTTCTCTTCCTCTGCTTTTTTCTTGGCGGCTTCTTCGTCATCAGCCTTCTTTTTCTTGGCCTCAAGTTCAGCGTCTTTGCCTGACAACTTGGGCGCGCTGGCTCTTGATGCCGGTGCTGCGGGCGGCTTTGCACCTGCCACCGCCTCAACAGTTGGCGTGATGGGCGCAAGTGCTGCAGCTGCCCGGGCAGCGCCAGGCGGGCGCTTCAAAATATTTTTTTCAGCAATCTCGGCTGGGGGTGGGCGATCACTGAAGATTTTACGACCGTCTTTTTCAACCCATTGCCATTGCGCACTAGCGTTGATCGCAAAAGTGCCAAAGCATAGTGTCAAGAACAGGGTTTTTAGCGTAAGTTGATGGTGCATGGTTCAGTGTATCGCTGCAAACAGCGCTTGGTTAAATTACAAACGGAAAGTGAGCTTTTTTGCGCCGAGCGCACAGTTTTCTGGTTGTTTAACGTGCGCAGGCAGCCACTGGTAGACACGCACACCACGGGTACAATCATTTTTTTGGAGCTTTACCTATGCGCCTACTCGGCAAAGCGCTCACCTTCGACGACGTATTGTTGGTGCCAGCGTACTCCCAGGTCCTGCCAAAGGACGCCAATCTTTCCACCCAATTTTCACGCAATATTCGGCTGAATTTGCCGCTTGTGTCCGCCGCAATGGACACCGTAACCGAAGCCAGATTAGCCATTGCCATCGCCCAAGAGGGCGGCATTGGCATCGTGCATAAAAACCTGACTCCGCAGCAGCAGGCGGCGCAAGTAGCCAAAGTCAAGCGCTACGAATCCGGCGTGGTGCGTGATCCGGTCGTTATTACCCCTGACCATACCGTATTGCAGGTACTGGAGCTGTCTGAGCAGCTCGGCATTTCAGGCTTTCCGGTCTGCGACGGCGGCAAGGTTGTCGGCATTGTGACCAGCCGCGATTTGCGCTTTGAAACGCGTTATGACGTCAAGGCCCACCAGATCATGACGCCGCGTGAAAAGCTCATCACGGTCAAAGAAGGAACATCTGCGCTTGACGCCAAAGCGCTGCTAAACAAATACAAACTGGAACGGCTGCTGGTTGTTAATGACGACTTTGAGCTCAAAGGCCTGATCACCGTCAAGGACATCACCAAGCAAACCAACTTCCCAAATGCGGCGCGTGATTCATCCGGTCGCTTGCGGGTAGGCGCGGCGGTGGGCGTAGGCGAGGGCACTGAAGAGCGGGTGGAAGCGCTGGTCAAAGCCGGAGTGGACGCCATCGTCGTCGACACGGCGCACGGTCACAGCAAAGGCGTGATTGACCGGGTGCGCTGGGTGAAACTTAACTATCCGCACATCGACGTGATTGGCGGCAACATTGCTACTGGCGCAGCGGCGCTGGCGCTGGTCGATGCCGGAGCCGATGGCGTCAAAGTGGGCATTGGCCCCGGCAGCATTTGCACCACCCGGATCGTGGCGGGCGTGGGCGTGCCGCAAATCATGGCGATTGACAACGTCGCCACCGCGTTGCGCGGCACGGGTGTGCCGTTGATTGGCGACGGCGGCATTAGATATTCTGGTGATATTGCCAAAGCTATTGCAGCGGGTGCCAATACGGTAATGATGGGCGGCATGTTTGCTGGCACTGAAGAAGCGCCCGGCGAAGTTATCTTGTACCAGGGTCGCAGCTATAAAAGCTATCGCGGCATGGGCAGCATTGGCGCCATGCAGCAGGGCAGTGCCGACCGCTACTTTCAGGAATCAAGCACTGGCAACCCCAACGCCGACAAGCTGGTGCCAGAAGGTATTGAGGGCCGCGTGCCGTACAAGGGCAGCATGGTGTCTATCGTCTTCCAGATGGCAGGCGGCCTGCGCGCTTCAATGGGTTACTGCGGCTGCGCCACGATTGACGAGATGCAAAGTAAAGCAGAATTCGTTGAGATTACTTCTGCAGGCATCCGCGAAAGCCATGTGCATGATGTGCAGATTA
>JAYVEE010000161.1:0-4366 GCA_043749005.1 Polaromonas sp.
TGGCTCGCAGGGGTGCCGAGAAGCTATGGGATTTGGTACACAACGAGCCGTACGTGAATTGTCTTGGCGCATTGACGGGTGGCCAAGCCATGCAGCAAGTCAAGGCAGGCGTTAAAGCCATTTACCTGTCGGGCTGGCAAGTGGCTGCCGACAACAACAGCTACGCTTCAATGTACCCAGATCAGTCGCTGTATCCTGTTGACTCGGTCCCAACCGTGGTTGAGCGCATCAACAACACCTTCCGCCGCGCGGACGAAATCCAGCATTCCAAAGGCATTGACGCAGGCGATAAGGGCTACATTGATAACTTTGCGCCCATCGTGGCTGATGCTGAAGCCGGTTTTGGCGGCGTGCTGAACGCATTTGAATTGATGAAAGCCATGATCAAAGCCGGTGCTGCTGGCGTCCATTTTGAAGACCAGCTGGCTTCGGTTAAAAAATGCGGCCACATGGGCGGAAAAGTGCTGGTGCCAACCGCTGAAGCCTGTCAAAAACTCATCGCTGCCCGCATGGCCGCTGACGTCTGCGGCGTGCCAACTTTGGTGATCGCCCGTACTGACGCAGAGGCAGCTGATTTGCTGACCAGCGACTACGACGAAAACGACAAACCGTTCATCACCGGTGAACGCACCGCCGAAGGTTTTTACAAAACCAAAAAAGGCATGGACCAAGCCATCAGCCGGGCCGTGGCTTACGCCGATTACGCCGACTTGGTATGGTGCGAAACCGGCACGCCTGACCTGGAATTTGCCCGTAAATTTGCTGAAGCTGTGCACGCCAAACACCCTGGCAAAATGCTGGCTTATAACTGCTCGCCATCGTTTAACTGGAAGAAAAATCTCGACAACGCCACGATTGCAAAGTTCCAGAAAGAGCTTGGCGCCATGGGCTACAAGTACCAGTTCATCACGCTGGCTGGCATCCACTCTATGTGGTACAACATGTTTGACTTGGCACAAGACTACGTCGCACGCGGCATGACCGCCTATGTCGAGAAAGTGCAGGAGCCAGAGTTTGCAGCCCGTGACCGCGGCTACACCTTTGTGTCGCATCAGCAAGAAGTGGGCACTGGTTATTTTGATGAAGTAACCACTGTAATTCAAGGTGGAAAATCCAGCGTTACGGCGCTGACTGGCTCGACTGAAGAAGAGCAGTTTCACTGACAGACAAGAAGAATTGAATCCAGCAAGAATTAAACACAGCAAGACTTGAGCCGACTGTAAAATGTAGGTTGCTCAAGACTTTTTAGCGCGGCATTGACCGCGCTTTTTCATTTTTACTGCACATGCTCAACATTACGCTCCCTGACAATTCCCAGCGCCAGTACCCCGGGCCCGTCACCGTCGCAGTGGTAGCCGCGTCAATAGGCGCAGGGTTAGCCAAGGCGGCTCTGGCCGGAAAAGTTGATGGCAAAGTCGTCGACACAAGCCACCTGATTACCATTGACAGTACGCTTGCAATCATCACAGCCAAGGACGTTGAGGGGCTGGATGTCATTCGCCACTCGACCGCGCATTTGCTGGCCTACGCGGTGAAAGAACTGTTCCCCGACGCACAAGTCACGATCGGCCCGGTAATTGAAAATGGGTTTTTTTACGACTTTGCATACAAACGCCCGTTCACGCCTGACGACTTGGTGGCAATTGAAAGGCGCATGACTGAATTGGCGGCTAAAGACGAGCCTGTGAGTCGCCGTGTGCTGCCGCGCGACGAGGCGGTGGCGCATTTCAACAGCATAGGCGAACACTACAAGGCCGAGATCATTTCCAGTATTCCGGCGGGAGAAGATGTGTCTTTGTACCGCGAAGGCAATTTTGAAGACCTGTGCCGCGGCCCCCACGTGCCCAGCACCGGCAAGTTAAAGTTTTTCAAACTCATGAAGCTGGCCGGAGCCTACTGGCGCGGCGACCACCGCAACGAAATGCTACAGCGTGTATACGGCACAGCTTGGGCGACCAAAGACGATTTGCAGCAGTACCTGACGCAGCTTGAAGAAGCCGAAAAGCGCGACCATCGCAAACTGGGTAAGGAACTCGATCTGTTTCACATTGACGACCATGCACCTGGCCTGGTGTTTTGGCACCCAAAAGGCTGGACGCTGTGGCAGGGCGTTGAACAGTACATGCGCAAGGTCTACCAGGACAACGGCTATCAGGAAGTCAAGGGCCCACAGATCATTGACAAAACACTTTGGGAAAAAACCGGCCATTGGGACAAGTACCGCGACAACATGTTTACCACTGAGAGCGAAAAGCGTGAATATGCTTTGAAGCCGATGAACTGTCCTGGACACATCCTGATTTTCAAGCAGGGCATCAAGAGCTACCGAGACCTGCCGCTGCGTTATGGTGAATTTGGTCAGTGCCACCGCAACGAGCCTTCAGGCGGCTTGCACGGCATCATGCGCGTGCGCGGCTTTACTCAGGATGACGGCCATATTTTTTGTACCGAAGAGCAGATCCTTAAAGAGTGCGTCGACTACACGACGCTTTTGCAAAAGGTCTATACCGACTTCGGCTTTAAAAACATCATTTACAAGGTCGCCACGCGGCCCGAAGCGCGTATCGGCACTGACGAGAGTTGGGACAAAGCCGAGTACGCGTTGATGGAAAGTTTGCGGGCTTCTGGTTGTGAATTTGAAATCTCTCCCGGCGACGGCGCGTTTTACGGCCCGAAGATTGAATACACACTCAAAGACGCGATTGGCCGCCAATGGCAATGCGGCACCATGCAAGTTGACTTTTCAATGCCCGAGCGGCTCGACGCTGAGTATGTGGGTGAGGACGGCGCGCGCCACAGACCCGTCATGCTGCACCGTGCGATTGTCGGCAGCCTGGAGCGTTTTATCGGAATACTGATTGAAGAGCATGCGGGCGCGCTGCCGACATGGCTTGCGCCTACACAAGTTTCAGTACTTAACATCACCGATTCACAGGCCGAATACGCCAAAAAAGTTGCTAAAACGCTGCAAAATCAAGGCATCAGGGTGAATTTGGATCTGCGCAATGAGAAGATTACGTATAAAATACGAGAGCACTCAATGCAAAAGCTACCGTACATTCTTGTCATAGGCGACAAGGAAATGGCAGCCGAAGCTGTTGCAGTGCGCGCCCGGGGAAATAAAGACCTCGGTGCGATGCCACTTGAAGCTTTTGCCAAGCAAATTGCCTCAGACATCGCTCAAAAAGCCTGATTTTTCGCTATTTTTATGATAAATTTTGCTTTTAACCCAATAAACACGGGCGCAAGCAGCTATAGCTTTTATAGCATGACTTAAAGGACATTGACCATCGCTACAGAATTTCGTGACCGCCGTCAACGCGAAGAACGCAAGCACCGCTTGAACCGTGAAATCATGGCACCCGAAGTACGACTTTCGGGTGTCGACAACGAGCCGCTGGGCGTTGTCAACATCATGGAAGCACTCCGGTTAGCCGGTGAGGCTGACGTAGACTTGGTAGAAATCTCTCCGACGGCTGTTCCGCCAGTGTGCCGGTTGATGGACTACGGAAAGTTTAAATACGCTGAGCAGAAGAAAGCGGCAGAAGCGAAATCGAAGCAAAAAGTCATTGAGATAAAAGAGATCAAGTTTCGCCCGGGTACAGACGATGGTGACTACAACATCAAGGTGCGAAATATCAAGCGCTTTCTGGACGAGGGAGACAAGTGCAAAATCACGCTGCGCTTTCGGGGCCGCGAGATAACGCACCAGGAATTGGGTTTGGCTTTATTGGCGCGGATTAGAGACGAGTTGGCTGATTTGATAGTGGTGGAGCAGTTTCCCAAGCTGGAAGGTAGGCAGATGGTCATGATGATCGCACCGGGACGTAAAAAGCCCGCGGGCAAAGCAGTTGTGGAAGCGCCAGCGACCGCATCAGCATAAAAAAGGGGCGTCGAAAGACGTTCCTGTAACGCCGGATGAGAATCTGGCTTTGCGAAAAGTGGTGGCCTCAAAAGCATCACGATAAGCGAAGAGCTTAAAAACTCTAAGCTTTTACAAGTGTCTCGGGGCCATCAAGGTTGCAAGCAGTTTGCAAACGCCTCACGAGCACAAATTAAAAGGAGCAGAAATGCCCAAAATGAAGACCAAAAGCGGCGCTAAAAAGCGTTTCCGCGTTCGTCCAGGTGGCACCGTCAAACGCGGTCAAGCCTTCAAACGTCACATTCTGACCAAGAAGACCACCAAAAACAAACGTCACCTGCGTGGATCAACAGCTGTTCATGAGACCAATATGGGTCACATGGCGCAGATGTTGCCAGGCCGTGGTATTTAATTTAACGACGAACAAGGAGTAATCACATGCCTCGCGTCAAACGTGGTGTAACGGCTCGCGCCCGCCACAAAAAAGTTTTAGCCCTTGCAAAA
>JAYVEE010000162.1:0-4364 GCA_043749005.1 Polaromonas sp.
CGGACCCAGGCGCGCACCAGGTTGTCCACGCAGCGCATAGCAACCTGCACCTCGCCTTTGGCGTTCGGCTCATCCACGCTCAGGAGGCCCGTGAACACGTCTTGGACCCGGTCAAGCTCGAGCCGTTGTTCGGGGAGAGTGGGCACCGGGCGAGCGAGGCCGCTGGTGACCGCGGCCCCCAGAAACGCAAGGCGAAGAAACATCGCGGTCGGAGGACGCAACACAACGTGGTTGCGACGGAGACAATGTAAAGTGGAAGGCTGAAAAAAATGTGGTACAACAGGGGTCTAAAAATTTTATTATGGTAGACTAGAAACGTAGTTAAAAGCATCCCAAAAACGCTGGCTTAGTTGTTGATAACCGTACCACGAAAAGTGCTGAGTGTTTATCATGGTAGCAGGTGAGAACGCTGTCATGTCTATTCTACAACTTCCACTGTTGGGGAGTGGTGTTTGTAGATTGAGTGTTGGCGTAAATGGACAGCTTGGGTTATTCCAAACTGTGACATCGCAACTGGCTCCTCCGTTGGCCTGGTAGTCAAGGTTGCATGGAGTCCCCAGGAGCGTTACAGTGTGTGTGTCAAAATGCTGGACACTCAGCGCGTCCGCAAGCCCAACGTATTGGAGTCCCGCACTTGCGGGTGTGCTTGCTTGGTTATAGCTCGAAGTCGAACCGTCAGCAAGAAAATTGTTGTTTCCAAAGTTCAACCTCATCCAATCCCGATACTGGCCGTTCAACCCAGTCTGTGGATAATACTGATTCCAAGTACCCACAATGAATGGAACCTTGGGGCCTGCATATCGTGTTCTCCAAGTGTTGATCATGATTGTCAGGCAGTTACCCCAGGCGCTGATGGATACGCCACCGTCTTGATCAGATTCACCCTGATGAAACAAATAACCCACAATCTTATTCTGTGGATGTGTTGATCCCCAGCTCAGAGAGTTTGAATACTGGTTGGTGGATGGGTCAATACCCATGGCGTAATCAATGCGGTATGTTGCGTGGGTGAACAGGTTCATGTTCAAATTTGCATCATTGATTGAGGTTGCAAATTGGTAGTTGTAAAGCGCGTTACACGAGGTGCTGGTCACCCAATCCAAATGGACGGTGCTGCCTGGAGGCAAAAGCAGGTTTACGGGCGATGAAGAAGCGCCTTCGGCCATTGGTGTTCCTGACCACGCCGTCTTCACAACAAGGAGGCCGCGACCAGATGCCAACTTTCCTGAGGCAACATAGTTTTGCGTGAATTTGGCAATATAGTCCACCGAACACTCCGGCGAGCCTGTTGTTGGAAGCTGGTAATCGCTTGACTTTGCTGTTCGGATTATTTGCGTTCCCACAAACCAGTCGGGACGTGATTGTGTCGATTCGTATTGATTGGACGCCACATTCAAGTAGTAGATGGGCAAGTCGTAGGTGCTCCACAGATAATTCTGATCTTGTTTTGTGGCCGCATCCTGCACACTACAATGTCCTGCACTTGCAAATCCAACCGTGTTCGACTGCCCAGCAACAACAAGGATGTCGTAGCCTGACACCAGTGGGATTGGGGGCTCCTGGAGGGTACCGCCAATAGTAAAGATATTAAGTGGACTTGCTTTTTCGTTGGCAGGAAAATAAGCATATCCAGGGTCGTCAGTGTATTTACCCCAGTAACACAATGGTCCCCCACAGCCTGCACAGGTATAAAAAGACCCAGCACCAAGGTCATTGAATTGAACAGCCATGATGCTCCAACCATTGCTCAATGCGATTTGACTACATCCGGAAACGTCAACAGGAACATAATTCGAGTCGTGGTTCGATCCGGAGCAAGCAATGTTGGTCGTACCGCTAAACAATGGTGTAAACACGGCATTTCCTGAGCCATCCCAGCCTGAAAGGGTACGACCCATCACTTTTTTGCCTGTGTAGAGGTATGTACCACTGATGGGTGGAGGGCTTGTTGTAGGCGGTGGAGGGCTCAAGACAGGCGGTGGAGGGCTCAAGACTGGCGGTGGAGGGCTCAAGACAGGCGGAGGTGGGCTCACAATTGCGGGCGGTGGTGAAGCCTGAGCCGCCGGCGGCGGTGAAGGTTGTGGCAACGCGATTGTCAAGAGGGTGATAGCATAGTTGTACAAGGCATCAGTCGAAACAACACGGTATATCGAAAATGTGGGTTGACTGCCGATGGGGAGCGGGCTTGTTGCGTAAAAGCACGATTCCCTTGCCAGCTGAACAGCGCACAAGGACGAAGAAGAAACGGACATGCTGACGTTGGTGAACGTTGAACCGTCATTGCTCCCCATCAAGTATGGGAGCGGGGAAAATCCTACGAAAAACCAAGCAGCAGCTGCAAAGGGGGCGGAGAAGGTTCCCTGGATCCATCCTCCCACAACACCCGCGGTGACGTCAGTGCCTTGGTTACCGTTCCAGTTGCTGGTGTTGGTGTTCAAAGTATCAAACGCGGTCACGGTTCCAAAAAATGCTTGGCCCAAGAGAGACTGAGGCGTGGAGACGCTTGAAGAGCTGATCTGCACAGACGCGGACTGTGCAGCAACACCAGACGGTGGAGGTGGTGGAGACACAGCGGGTGGTGGATTGAGAGGATCTGGTGGTGGTGGCGTTCCCGCCAAAGGAGGTGGATTACCAGCAACCGGTTGAGGGGTACCGTTTGTTGGGGGCGGGGGCGCAGAGACGGGCGGCAATGTTGTGGAAGGGGGAGGAGAAGCCACCCGCCCCGGCGCGGGGAAAGGCGGGAAACTCACATTCACCTGAGCGTCAAGCACAACGCTTCTTACCGGACTCGGTGACGCCGGGCTTGGACCGTCGCTTTTGTATCCAACCAAAAAGAAAACGCCAACAACAATGGTGACCAGAGTGAGCAGGCAGCAGACCAACACAACGCAGCCTCGGAGGCGCCGTTGGCGATGGTGGTGGTGGTGATGCTTGACTTGACGCTTCATATTGAAATGTTGTGAGAGACGTTTAAGTACTTTTGATGAGTTATCATTGCAGATCTATTCGGACTCGTGTTGCTTTGTGAGCAAGACGCTCAAGCCGGTTGGCTGGGCCACACGCACGTTCCTAATGTATAATCAAATGTTCCTGATAAAAGGTACGGCAACAGACCATTTGGAGTATTCAACACTGTGTTGACCTTCTTTCCATTGATTGTTGAAACTGTCCCAAACGAGAAACCACACAAATCTCCATTCTCTTGTCCACTTGTTGTATGGTATCCATCAAAATTTGGACTTGTTGCAGACTCTATCAATTCATGAAGAAGCGTACTTATGATTGCATCTGATTGAACACTGTTTGTTGGAGAGTTTGATGAATCTGTTATAGTGCAACATCCAGGAAGTGATCCAACCCACGCTATATGCAATTTTGCTCCATTGTAATCAATAGGCCCATGCGCGCCACATGGACCTGTACAAAGATTATTCATGTTTACATCAGATCCGCCTATTGTAGCATATACTGCCGTTTCATCAATTGGAAATATTTTTTGGTCTAGATAGTCTTTTAATAGAGAAACAGGATCCACAGTAGTTCCATATGTGATGTTGACCAGTGTGTTGTAGATGACACCATTTGTAAGTGTGTTTGTGACAGATTTTCCGTCAGCATCTTTAAACTCTGAAAGGACATTCCAGAAATTGGAATTGGAAAGACCCGATACAAAGTTCCCAACTGTGTTTGGCACGTAATCATTACCACTTCCAGAGAACTCTCCATAAAAAAGATAATGCACAGTTATTGGTGCAGTGAGAAGTAGACCACCGTGGTATACAAGTGGAGAGGCAACCTGCGAAGGAGGGGATGCGGCAACCGTGGGAGGAGGGGACACGGCAGGTGGTGGATTGAGAGGTGGTGGCGGTGGTGGTGGTGGCGTTCTTGCTGAGGGAGGTGTAACACCAGCAACCGGTTGAGGGGTACCTCCCGTTGGGGGCGGAGACGCAGAGGCGGGGGGCGGTGTGGTGGGAGGTGAAGCCACCTGTACCGGCGCAGAAAAAGGCGGCAAACTCCCGTTCACCTGAGCGTTGAGCACAACGCTTCTCGTCGGACTCGGTGACGCTGGGCTTGGATTGTTGCTTTTGTAACCAACAAGAAAAACTACGCCAACAATGGTGACCAATGTGAGCAGGCAGCAGATCAACACAACGCATCCTCGGAGACAACGTTGGCGATTATGGTGGTGGTTGTGCTCGACTTGACGCTTCATCTTTGTATGTTATACGTCATGTTGTTTAAGTACATTCAATTAGTTATCATTGTAGAAAGATGACGAACTCACTGGATACGGAACAAGTCCAGCCGCTCCAAAGGCACTACAGTCAGCAGGCAGCAGCTGATTACAACAAGCGCGCGAGTGC
>JAYVEE010000163.1:0-4360 GCA_043749005.1 Polaromonas sp.
GTACATTTTTGCACCATTGAAATAAGCCAGGCCAATTTGATCGGCCGCCCCCGTCAAGGGCACTGACTGACCCAAAATCAGCTTGCGCGACCCTTTGGCTTGAGCCAGCACCCAAGGGCTTGCTACAGAAATGCTCGCACCTATGCCAGACAAAATGAGGTTTCTACGATTGAAATGCATGACGTACCTTCGGAATTAAAAATTTTGGTGGTATTTTTAATGCCAGAGATTTTATTTGGCACTGAAATGTCACAGCAAAATTTATAAAAATGTCATTGAGACTTAACAATTAATTGCGTATCGAACTGTAAGCTTAAAAGATATCTTGGCAAATGCCAACACGTAATAACGCTATGCGATGTGGAAAGATCAATGTAAATTTCTAAGACAGTGCCTTTGCGGAGCAGCGCGAAACTTAAACATGGAACAAAAAAGACGAGATTAAAGCCGTTCGTGCTCTTTAGCTGCAAAACGGTCGGTCATGCCAGCAATGTAGTCAGCCACCACCCGTTCGGGTTTTGCACCCGCCGCATGGGGTATGTCGTTGCCGTCAAATCGTTCTGCATGCGCCTGTGGCATTCGAGCCGGATCTGCCATATAGGCGGCGAATAAATCACGCACAACCTGTTGGGCCTGGTTCATTTTTTCAAGTACCTGCGGATGGCGGTACAGGTTGTGAAACAGAAACTTTTTCAGATCAGCGGACTGCGCTGCCATCGCAGGGGTAAAACATACCAGCGGCGACTGCCTTCGCACAGCATCCACGTCTGAGAGTGCAGCATTTTCAAGCGCCTGTCGTGTGGCATTCATCACGTCATACACCTGAGCGCTTAGCATCAGGCGAATGGCTTCAAACAGCAGCCTGCGGCCTTGAAGCGTGGGGTGCTGCGCCAAAGCCTGTGCGCAATGTTGATTGAACAAAGACACTTGCTGCAATTGCTCCAGCGAAAGCAGACCTGAGCGCACGCCGTCATCAATATCGTGGGCGTTGTAAGCAATCTCGTCGGCGAGGTTGGCAAGCTGGGCCTCAAGACTCGGCTGGCGCCATGGCTGGTCAATGCCAAATTGATCCACAAAACGCTGTGCAACGCCGCAGGGCTCGCGTGCTTCTATTTGCTGGGCGTTACGGCGGGAGCAATGCTTCAAAATCCCCTCGCGAGTCTCAAAAGTCAGGTTCAGGCCGTTGTAGGTGGGGTAGCGCTCTTCGAGTGAATCCACCACACGCAAGCTTTGCAGATTGTGCTCAAAGCCTGCGCTGTTAGGGTTGTAATTCTTAAGGCAATCATTAAGCGCATCCTGCCCGGCATGGCCAAAAGGCGTGTGGCCCAGGTCATGTGCCAACGCAATCGCTTCAACCAGGTCTTCGTTCAAATTCAGGCTGCGGGCAATCGAGCGGCCCAGTTGCGCGACTTCGAGTGAGTGCGTCAGGCGGGTGCGAAACAAGTCACCTTCATGGTTTAAAAAAACCTGGGTTTTGTAGACCAGCCGGCGAAAAGCTGAGGAATGGACAATCCGGTCGCGGTCCCGTTGATACTCGGATCGGGTAGGTGCTGGCGTTTCAAAAAAACGGCGTCCGCGTGACTGGGCCGGATCGCAGGCGAAGGAGCCTAAAAAAGGCGTCAATGACATGGGAAAAAGCTCTTTTTTAGCATCTAATCGGTCTGCAGACCAGTACTATCGGGTGCAATTAGCTCCTTATTTAGTAGCACAGATTGCAGACTTGTTCAAGTACAGCAGACGTCAATCACTTCTCGTACCAGCGCATCAGGCGCAGCTCGCACCGAAGCACAGCCGGGTGGGCCGATCAGCACAAAGCGAATATCACCTGCTTCAGATTTTTTGTCCACCCGCATCAGTTCTAGGTAGCGGCCAGCGTTGTCGTTTGCGTCAAGGACGGGCCCCTTGATGGGCAGACCGGCGTGCTGGATCAAGCTCGTGAGCTGCTTGACAAACGCGTCGTCCACCATGCCCAGCCGCCGCGACAAATGCGCCGCCATCACCATGCCGCAACCTACGCCTTCGCCGTGCAACCACTGGCCATAGCCCAAGCCTGACTCGATCGCGTGGCCAAAGGTGTGACCAAAATTCAGGATCGCACGCAAGCCCAGCTCGCGCTCGTCTTGCCCCACGACATGCGCCTTGATCTCACAACTGCGCTGAATGGCGTGCGCCAGTGCGCCTGGCTCGCTGGCCAGCAAGGCAGGCAGATTGCTTTGCATCCAGTCAAGAAACACCATGTCTGCAATCGGCCCGTACTTGATGATTTCAGCCAATCCGGCGCTGAGTTCTCTGGGAGGCAGCGTTTTAAAAACTTCCAGATCGCAAACCACCAGCTGCGGCTGGTAAAACGCGCCAATCATGTTTTTACCCATCGGGTGGTTGATGGCGGTTTTTCCACCCACTGATGAGTCGACCTGGGCAAGTAAGGTTGTCGGTACCTGTACAAACGGTACGCCGCGCATGTAACTGGCGGCAGCAAAGCCCGTCATGTCGCCCACCACACCCCCGCCCAACGCAAACAGCACTGTTTTACGGTCACAGCCGTTGGCCAAAAGCGTATCAAAAATCAGTTGCAGCGTTTGCCAGTTTTTGTGGGCTTCGCCATCGGGCAATTCCAGCAGCAAAACCCGGGCATAGTGGGTTTGAAGCGCGGCTCGTAACTGGGGGGCGTAAATTGGTGCAACCGTGGTGTCGGAAACGATCAGAGCCGTATGTGCAGACGGCAGATTTTTATAGGTATCTGGCTTCCCGAGGAAACCGGAACTGATGACAATAGAATAGCTTCGGTCAGCCAAATCGATGGTGACCTGGGTCGGGCTGGGTTGTGACATGGCAGGCATGGCATCAAGTGTAGAGGCAGACGGGTAAGAGATTACCGAATAACCACCCCGGCCAATTCCAATTGCGACACGATCATGTTGACCAGTGTCAAAACCGGTGGGCGACCCGTTTCAACCACAAAGTGAGCCGTTTCACGGTACAGGGGGTCACGCAACTCATACAACCCCTTAAGCTTGGCCATGGGATCAGCCACCTGCAGCAACGGCCTGTGCTGGTCATGCCGCAAGCGGCGAAAGACCTCTTCTGGCGCTGAGTGCAAATAGATGGCCTGACAGCGCTGGCGAAGATTGTCGCGATTGACTGGCCTCAGTACAACACCGCCACCCGTAGACAACACGCAGCTTGTATTTTGCGTCAGCTCATCGACCACTTCTTGTTCAAGATCGCGAAAAGACTGCTCCCCTTCACGCTCAAAAAACTCGCGTATTGAACACCCTAAGCGGCGCTCTATGACAAAGTCCGAGTCGAAAAAACGGACGTCCAAGCGCCGGGCCAACTGCCGGCCGATGGTTGTCTTGCCCGAGCCGGGCAGACCTATGCAAGCGATAGTGGCGGACGTAACAGGCGCAGCATTCAAAGGGCAAGAATCAATCACAGCGCCAGGGTTTGACGCAACTTTTTTAACGCAAGGGCGCGCCGTTGGTCAGCATTTTGGGAGTGATGAAGACCAGCAATTCAGACTTGTTGGCCGTGCGGGTCTTTTGCTTGAACAAGTTTCCCAAGACTGGAATGTCTCCCAGTAATGGCACCTTGGTTTCATCTTCACGGTCGCTTTGCTCGTAAATACCGCCAATTACCACGGTACCACCGTTTTCAACAAGTACCTGAGTCTGGATGTGTTTGGTATCAATCGCAAAACCGTTGGCAGTATTGCGACCCACACTGTCCTTATTTATATCAACATTAAGAATGATGTTGCCTTCAGGCGTGATTTGCGGCGTGACTTCCAGCTTTAAACTGGCTTTACGAAAGGCAATTGAAGTCGCGCCGCTGGAAGTGGCCTGCTGGAATGGCAGCTCGGTTCCTTGCTCAATCAGCGCTTTGACCTGATCGGCTGTCACGATGCGGGGACTGGAAACAATTTTGCCGCGGCCATCTGACTCGGCTGCTGAGATTTCAAGATTTAGTAATCTGGTCGCGCCAGATGAGAATAGTGACAAAGCAAAGGTTGCCGCCTGAAAGCCGTTTTGACCGACGCCCGGCAAATTAATGAAGTCACCCGTTGTCGTTCCAAAGTTCACACCTTGCTGGGGAGCGGTTGCAGCCCCTGTAGGCGGGTTGATATAAGTTGGCCCAAAAGCAACATTATTTTGACCGTTGATTGTGAAAGGCCTGCCGCCCAATCGAACACCCAACGATTTCCCAAATGAATCCGCTGCCTCGACAATTCTCGCTTCAATCAATACCTGCCTCACTGGAATATCTATTTTTGAAATCAACGCCTGAACCTGTTCAAGCGTTGATGGAACATCCGTCACAAAAAGCTGGTTGGTGCGTGCTTCAAAAATCACGCTACCGC
>JAYVEE010000164.1:0-4355 GCA_043749005.1 Polaromonas sp.
GGCTGTTCAGGCAACCGATTTTTAATTTGAGCGCCATAGCAGTACAAGGCGATATGACGCATAACAACGCCGTGACGCTGCGTGCGAATGTGACACCCAAGCTGGCAGGAAATTTTTTTACCGTGAATCTGGCGCAGACCCGTGCGGTGTTTGAGTCGGTGCCCTGGGTACGCCAAGCCGTGGTGCAGCGCCAGTTTCCTGACCGATTGAAGGTGATGCTGCAAGAACACCAGGCAGTGGCTTATTGGGGACCAGAAGGAGACACACGGCTGGTCAATAGTTTTGGTGAAGTTTTTGAGGCAAATCAGGCGGAGGTTGAAGCTGCTGATCTGCCCCAATTAAATGGCCCGACAGGTCAAACGCCGTTGGTACTTCAAGCCTATCGTCAGTTGTCAGTGCAATTTGAAAAACTCGACATGCAATTGGAACGGCTTGAATTGACTGGGCAAGGCAGCTGGCGTGCGCGGCTTGACAGTGGTGCTGCACTCGAATTGGGTCATGGTTCTGTCGATGAAATTGAAAGCCGGACACAGCGTTTTATTACGACCTTGAACCAGGTATCTTCACGTTACGGCAGGGACCTGGAATCCGCAGATTTGCGTTATGGCAATGGCTATGCGCTCAAGTTAAAAGGCGTCACCACTTTGAACCCCGGTGACAAAGAAGACAAGAAAGTAAAAAGGTAAAGCTTGTGGCCAAAGAATATAAAGACTTGGTAGTGGGGCTGGACATTGGGACCAGCAAGGTGATGGTGGTGGTTGCAGAGGTACTTCCTGGCGGCGACCTCAAACTGGCAGGGCTGGGCATTGCGGCCAGCAACGGGCTCAAGCGCGGCGTGGTTGTCAATATCGACGCGACAGTGCAAAGCATTCAGCAGGCGCTGAAAGAAGCCGAACTGATGGCCGACTGCAAGATTGCCCGCGTCTACACCGGCATCACCGGCAGCCACATTCGCGGCATCAATTCGAGCGGCATGGTCGCAGTGAAAGACAAGGAAGTTACCCAGGCTGACGTCGCCCGCGTCATTGAAACCGCCAAGGCCATCAATATCTCTACCGACCAGCGATTGTTGCTGGTTGAACCGCAAGAGTTTGTGATTGATGGCCAGGATGTACGCGAGCCGATTGGCATGAGCGGTATCCGGCTGGAGGCCAAAGTTCATATCGTCACAGGCGCGCAAAGTGCTGCTGAAAACATCATCAAGTGCGTGCGCCGCTGCGGCCTGGAGGTTGACCAGCTGATGCTCAATCCGCTGGCGTCCAGCCTGGCTGTGCTGACGCAAGATGAGCAGGAGCTTGGGGTGGCGTTGGTAGACATTGGCGCCGGTACAACCGATGTGGCCATTTTTACCGGTGGTGCGATTCGCCACACGGCAGTTATCCCGATTGCAGGCGATTTGATCACCAGTGACATTGCCATGGCGCTACGCACACCGACAAAAGATGCGGAAGACATCAAGGTTGAAAGCGGTTACGCCAAACAATTACTTGCAGACCCGGACACGCAGGTTGAAGTGCCTGGACTGGGCGACCGCGCTCCCCGCATGCTCAGCAAGCAGGCACTCGCTGGTGTGATTGAGCCACGTATTGAAGAGATTTTTTCGCTGGTACAACAGGTGATTCGCGAGTCTGGCTACGAAGAAGTGCTGTCGTCCGGCATCGTGCTGACGGGCGGAAGCGCGGTCATGCCCGGAATGCTCGAACTCGGTGAAGATATCTTTTTAAAGCCAGTCCGGCGCGGCATTCCACGTTATTCAAGCTCGCTTTACGACATGGTCGCACAAGCCCGTGCCGCCACGGTGATGGGCCTGCTTGAAGAAGCACGGCTGGCGCGTATGCGCGGCTACAAGGTTTCGCAAAAGGCCGGTAGCGTTCACAACGCTTTTGGTCGGGTGAAAGATTGGTTTGTAGGTAATTTTTAAAAGTACCCAGATGAAACACTATCCCGCTTTTATACCCACAGCGCCGCCTTACCAGCGAATAAATACAAGGTCAGGAGGCGCTGATCCGCCGTCATGACAACTTCTACAAATTCCGTGATTTTTTATTTTTTGGCTCTCACAACTTAATGAAACAGGAGGCTCCCCATGAGCATCGAAATGATTGAAATCGAAGAATTTAACCAAGGCACACAAATCAAGGTGATCGGTGTCGGTGGTGGTGGTGGCAACGCGGTCGGTCACATGATGGCCTGCGGCGTGCAGGGCGTGGAGTTCATCTGCGCCAACACCGACGCGCAGGCGCTTAGCCGTGGCAATTCGCACAAAACGATTCAGCTGGGTAGCAGTGGGCTGGGTGCAGGCAGCAAACCCGACAGGGGGCGTGAGGCAGCCGAGTTGGCTGTTGACGACATTCGTAGCGCGATTGACGGTGCTCACATGTTGTTTATCACCGCTGGTATGGGTGGTGGCACGGGCACGGGTGCTGCTCCGGTGATTGCGCGCATCGCCAAAGAAATGGGTATTTTGACAGTCGGTGTTGTGACCAAGCCGTTTGAGTTTGAAGGCGGTCGCCGCATGACCAATGCAGATTTGGGCCTGGCGGAGCTTGAGGCTAACGTCGATTCACTGATTGTGGTGCTTAATGAGAAGCTGCTGGAAGTGCTCGGTGATGAGGTGACGCAAGACCAGGCCTTTGCCCATGCCAATGATGTGCTTAAAAACGCGGTAGGTGGCATCGCAGAAATCATCAACGAATACGGCAACGTCAACGTCGACTTTGAAGACGTCCGCACGGTGATGGGCGAGCCCGGCAAAGCCATGATGGGTACCGCAGTGGCCAACGGCCCCGACCGCGCACGCATCGCTGCTGAACAGGCTGTGGCCTGCCCACTGCTCGAAGGCATTGATTTGTCGGGTGCCAAAGGCGTTCTGGTGCTGGTCACGGCGGCCAAAGGCTCGCTCAAATTGAGCGAGTCCAAGCTGGCAATGAACACCATCCGTGCCTATGCCTCGGCAGACGCACACGTCATTTACGGTGCCGCTTATGACGACAAACTGGGCGACGATATTCGTGTGACCGTGGTCGCCACAGGCCTGAGCCGCCAGGGCGTGCGCCGCCACGCGCCACCGCTGCAGGTGTTGCGCACGGGTACCGATAACGTGCCTTTCAATGTACCCACGCTTAATTCGATTGCCGGCATGGGTGGCAACATGGGAGGGGTGGGGCACCCGTCGATGGGTTCCAGCCAGCCGGACTACGGCAACATGGCTGTGCCAAGTGTGTGGCGTACCAACCGCACGCAGGCGGCGGCGAAAGTTGACGCGCTGGCATCAGGCGGGATGGATGATTTTGAGATCCCAGCGTTTTTGCGCAAGCAAGCCGATTGACATGTCGATGTGCGCCCTTTGCCGCAAGCAGAGGGCGCATGAAACACTGGGCATTCGACAAAATCTAAAATACCTACATGCTTGCTCAAAGAACCCTTAAATCAATCACCAAAGCTGTAGGGGTTGGCTTGCACAGCGGCCAGCGCGTCGAATTGACGCTGCGGCCTGCCGCACCGGATACGGGCATTGTTTTCAGGCGGGTTGATTTGTCGCAGCCTGTGGACATTCCCATTTCTGCGCTGGCAGTAACTGATACGCGCTTGGCATCCACCATCTCCAACGGCAATGCAAAAGTGTTCACGGTCGAACACCTGATGTCGGCCTGCGCCGGTTTGGGACTTGACAATCTTTACATTGACATAACTGCCGAGGAAGTCCCAATTCTGGACGGCTCAGCATCCTCATTTGTATTTTTGCTGCAGTCAGCAGGTATCGATTTGCAAAACGCTCCCAAGCGATTTGTGCGCCTTTTGAGAACAGTTGAAGTCCGTGAAGGCGAAGGGCCCAGCACAAAGTGGGCGCGCCTGTCGCCTTTTGAAGGCTATAAACTGAGCTTTGAAATTGATTTTGACCACCCAGCCGTAGACTCGACAGGCCAGCGGGTCGAGTTTGACATGAGTATCGGCTCGTATACGCGCGACATTGCCAGAGCCAGAACTTTTGGCTTCACCAAAGATGTGGAAATGATGCGCGCTAACGGACTGGCCTTGGGCGGGGGCTTGGACAACGCCATCGTGATGGACGACTATAAGGTGCTTAACAGTGACGGCCTGCGCTATAACGACGAGTTCGTGAAGCACAAAATTCTGGATGCAATGGGTGACCTGCATTTGCTGGGCAAACCGCTGCTGGCAGCCTACAGCGCATTTCGATCAGGTCACGCCCTTAACAACAAACTGCTGCGCGAGCTATTGGCGCACAAAGACGCATACGAAATCGTCACGTTTGAAGATGAAAAACGTGCCCCTAAAGGTTTTGCAACATTAGCGCCTGCCTGGTAGATTGCCAATATGCTGTTTTTGCGCTG
>JAYVEE010000165.1:0-4325 GCA_043749005.1 Polaromonas sp.
GATAAGTGTAGGCCGGGTAAATACTGCCCACACAGCCTGGCCTGATTGGTCACGTCACGCGAACAGGTATTTGCCAAGTCACAGCGATGACGAACTAACATGTCCCCGCTATAATCATAGTGTTACACACCAGACCTGTTTCGGTATGCCAAAACACCCCACAGACACCCGTTTTTTTAGGACGCTATGAGCGAAAACGACCACACCACTTCGCACGATGAAAGCCATTCCGGCCCCATCAAGACTCCAAAGCAACTGCTGGCAGCAGTTTTTTTCTCCTTTGTTATTCCTATATTTGCCATCATTGGGTTGGTGTACTCAGTGACGACAGCCAATAAGACAGCCCCAGGAGCCGTTGATACGCAAAAAGCCGTGGCGATGCGGATTCAAAAAATTGGTTCGGTGGAGATTCGCGATGCGAATCGCCCGCTGAAGTCGGGTGAAGAAGTTTACAAAGCGCAATGCACAACATGCCATGCGGCTGGCCTGGCAGGCTCCCCTAAAACGGGCGACGTTGATGCCTGGGCTCCCCGTATCAAGACCGGATACGAAGCCTTGCTGACTTCTGCCCTCAAAGGTAAAGGCGCGATGGGAGCGCAGGGCGGCGGTGAGTACAGCGACCTTGAAGTTGGGCGTGCTGTGGTGTATCTGACAAGCGCTGCTGGTGGCAAATTTGCCGAGCCTGCTGCTCCAGCAGCGCCAGCGGCCGGAGCTTCAGCAGCCGGAGCTGCGGCGCCGGCAGTGGTGGCTGTTGCTCCACCTGCTGCCGCACCTGCATCTGTCCCAAAGTAACGACCATTGTCGCGGCACCACCGGCTGAATTAAAAGTGGCTGTCAAGAATGGTGAAACGCTTTACAAGCAAGCGAGATCAAACGTGAGAGTTTCAGTTTTGCAAAACCGGCGTTGAGCCGGTTTTTTTTAATTTCAGACAACAATTCAACTTCTAGCCCAATGAAAACGGGCGCAAACAGCTATTTTTTTAGTAGCAACTTGTTGACTGCTTCGGGACTGCGCACATAGCCAAAGCGCTTTTGCAGGTCATGTGCCTGCACTTCTTGCGGTACCCACAGTCCCTGTTCAATGGCGTTAGCGGCCTGGAACATGTCTTGTGTGTGAACCAGACCAAAGCCAAGAGCGGTTTCCAGGTACACACGGCCATGCTCATCTATAAAGCAGCGCTGGAGGATGGCAACTTGGCCGGTGTGGGCGGTGACTTCAAAGTCTGGTGCACCGTCAACGCGCCAAACGAAAGGTGTGGCCTCAAGCTCTACAAAAACACGCTGCGGACCATTTTGAAAAAACCATTGGCCTTGTGCGTCGGCCGCGTAGTTTCGCTGGATGAAGTCGATCAGCTTGTCGTGCTTGAGGAGCGAGCCTTTGCTGGCGAGCTGCCGCCCGGGCTCTGGTGACAGCACACAAAACGGCCCTGCCGCCTGTGCGTTGTCGTCGCGCAGGTACCAGTTGCCGCGCGCATCAAGTCCCAGCCAGCCGTAGCAGTCGGGCACGTTGGGCCATTTGGCAAGAGCGGCTTTGACAATGTCGTCCATGATCTGATTCTAAAGATGTGTGGCTAAAAATGCTGTGACCGCCTCAGGCATCACTCGAACATTGGCTGGGTAAGGGCCTGACGGAAAACCGACATGGCCGCCGTTGTCGGGCTGCCACAGGGTCACGCTGCTGCTCACATCGTTGGGCGTGGGCAAGCTGGGGGCGGGAATGAACGGGTCGTTCAGCGCATTCAAAGCCAGGGCGGGTACAGCAATGTTTGTCATGTGCGGTTTGGCAGAGGCGCGTTTCCAGTAATCATCAGTGTCTGTAAATCCATGCAGTGGCGCGGTGACGATATTGTCAAACGCGTACAAATCGTTAGCAGCAAGTAGGTCGCTGCGGCTGAACAGGCCAGGGTGCTGGTCAAGCTTTTGCAGCGCCTTGGGCACCATGCTGCGTAGAAACATGCGGGTGTAAACCAGGCGATTGAAGCCGCGTCCAATGGCCCTGCCACTGGCGGCCAAATCCAGCGGCGAACAGACACTTGCCACTGCACGAACAACTTGCGCTGCACTTGCGCCGGCTTCACCAGCCCAGCGTATCAACGCGTTACCGCCCAGTGAGATGCCCACCGCCATTACCGGCCCGGGGTGGCCCGCTTGCAGGCGACGGAGAATCCAGTCAATCTCTTCAAAATCGCCTGAATGATAGGCACGCGGGGCGTGATTCAATTCGCCCGAACAGCCTCTGAAATGCGGTATGCAGCAGGCCCAGCCGCGCACGCGGGCGGCATCGGTCAATGCCTCGGCGTAATGACTTTTGGACGAGCCCTCCAGGCCGTGAAAGACAACGAGTAGTGGCGCATCAGGCGGGCTGCGCTGCACTGCAAAATCAACATCCACAAAATCGTTGTCGGGTGTCACCCAGCGTTCGCGCCTGAAGGTTGGCGCATTGCCCACATAGCGTTCGGCCCGCAACGCAGCCCAAATGGTTTGCAGGTTGCCACCAGGCAGCCACCAGGGCGCTTCGTATTTCATAGCTGCTCGTCCCTATTAATGTAGAACTTGCGGGCTGTCATTTACCTCCAGCATCTCGCGCGGCGTGCCGGGGCTGGCGTGGTGGGCTGTCATGCGCCAGCCCTGGGGAGTCTTCTGATAGACATTGGTGGCAATCACATACGCATGGCGCGGACCTTGGTCAGTCAATACTTCGATTCGCTCCAGCACACTGTGAACGCTGGCACCGAGTGAGTCCACACGGTGAACTTTTTCAGCCCGGGCTTGAATGCTGCCGTTGGTAAACATCATGTCAAACGCCGCACGAATGGCGCCCGCACCCAGCAGACGCGCGCCGCCCGGGTGGACGCACACAATATCGTCCTCATCGGCCCAACAGCCCATCAGTTTGTCAATATCTCCGCGCTGCAGCGCTTCATAAAAGGCGGCTTCTATCTCGTCTGGGCTGCTGGCGTCAAATGGTGGGGTCTTAGGTTTGCGCATGGCATCTCAAGAAATTGGAGTTGATCAAGGTCGCGTGAGTTGGCTATTAGGCCATGACTCTATGGAAGCCGCCAAACCGTTTGCCCACCGACGGCATACAACATTGAGCCAGCTTGCGGCACAACGGTATAGCCACCGGTAAATTCGCCAAATGCGGGCAAGATGGCACTGCCCTGACTGAAGACAAAACATGGCAGCCGCAGGCGGTCGCGCGCTGGGCCTTGCAATGTTGCTGCAGGATGCAGATGGCCGGCAAGCACTGCGTGAGAGATATGGGTTTGGGGGTGGTGACAGGCGGCAAATGGGCCCAACAGATAGGGCTCATCCACCACGCGAATGTTCATCTCAACGGGCGGGTCGCCAGAGCGGCTGTCGTGGTTGCCACGCACCAGGGTGCAGTGCATTGCAGCATGGCTTTCACGCCAGGCAATGACCTGACCCAACACCGATTCTGTGCGGGCCTGGCGCGCATGTAAAAAATCACCCAAAAAAACCAGGTGTGCGGGCTGATAGTGGTCAACCAGGTCCGTCAGTCTGCGCAGATTCTCGGCGGTCGTTCCGCTGGGCACGGGTTGGCCCAAAGCGCGGTAGGTGGCGGCTTTGCCCAGGTGCAAATCAGCGATGAACAAAACGCGCCCTTCTGGCCACAACAATGCGTGTTCAGGCAGTAGCCACACGGTCTGACCGGCAAAGGTGATAGGTAACGGCTTTGCTGGCGTTGTTGACGCTGATGGGCTCATTAGCGTCATTTGGACTGGCGACGCGATGTGCGAATGCGCCTGGTGGGCGCTGCCACTGTGTCTTGTCCCATGGCCAAGGCTTGACTGATGCCTGACAAGGCAGGTACGCCCGTGGCTGCCTCCCCATCGCCACCTGCATCCTGCTCTAGCTGCTGCACCATGCGGGCGATGCGGTCAACCATGCTTTCGTTACTGAGCTTTTCTCGCAGGCGCTCAACCATCAGCGGAAATGAAAACGGTGTAGGCCGCACCAGTTGTTTGACCACCAGTTTTTGCGCGACCATGCGCGCCAGGCTGTGCTGCAGGCGTGCGATGTCCAGCTCTTCAGCCAGCAGCTCGGCCTGCGCTTGTTGCAATAACTGGTTGCCCGGGTCGTACTTGCGAAAGACCTCATAAAACAAGCTTGACGATGCCTGCAATTGCTTGTTGCTGCGCTTTTCGCCGGGGTAGCCTTGGAACACCAGGCCGGACACACGGGCGATTTCACGAAAGCGCCGCTGCGCCAACTCGCCTGCATTCAGGCTGGCCAGCACTTCGTCTAAAAGCATAGCTGGTTGCCCATGATTTAAAAGGGCTGCAAGCATATTTTTCCAATCA
>JAYVEE010000166.1:0-32931 GCA_043749005.1 Polaromonas sp.
TGGGCGCCGCCATCTTTGCCAAAGTCGACGAGCTGCTATTGGCCAACGGCCTGAAGCTGTGCGGCGGCACGATTGTGAATGCAACCATCATCGCAGCACCCAGCGCCACCAAAAATTTAGACAAAGCTCGTGATCCCGAAATGCACCAGACCTACAAAGCAGGCCAATGGTACTTGGGCATGAAAGCGTACATCGGCGTGGACAGCGCCACAGGCCTGATTCACAGTGCCAGCGTTACAGCGTCCAATGAGCACGACAGCCAGCGATTGAGCAACTTGCTGCACGGCAACAAAACCTGGCTTTATGGCGACAGCGCGAACCGTGGCCAGTTCGATACGCTTGAAGCCAAATCGCCCAAAGCAAAAGACTTCACCAACAAGCGGGCGTACCGAAACACGCCTTTGAGCGAGCGCGACAAACAGGTTAACCGCGCCAAGAGCCAGACCACGGCAAAGGTGAAGCATCCATTTCTCACGCTCAAGCGCATCTGGGGCTTTGCCAAGGCAGGTTACCAAGGACTGGCCAAAAATGCGATCCGAACGTTTGCGATGCTGGCGTTGATCAATATTGACAAGTGGGGCAAGCCCTTGGGTGCTACAGCAGGATAGTTGCACCCAGAGTGCCCAGTAAGCTGCGAAAGCAGTTAAAACGGGCGCCAAGTAGCTAGATAAGCAAGCAAAATTCATGAAATACCAACCGCAATGCACTGGAATCGAAAATATCGACCTGGCGCTGCTATGTGCGCTGGGCTATTTAGCGTTTCCTTAGTTGACTTTACAACCATTGATCTTGCAAAAGTGATGTGAAACTGCATAGCCGAATGGGTGCAGATATCAAACCCCTGCGTTGATAAATCAAGTTAATATTGCCGCATACTTCCGGGATGACCAAAACCTCACTCGACAAAGCCCACATCAAATTCCTTCTGCTTGAAGGTATTCACCCGTCTGCGGTTAAAGTTTTGCAAGCTGCAGGCTACAGCAATATCGAAAGTATCAGCGGTGCACTTGATGGCGATGCGTTGCTCAACAAGATTGCTGACGCGCACTTTATTGGCATCCGCTCGCGTACTCAGCTAACTGCTGCTGTATTGGCACACGCGCACAAGCTGGCAGCAATTGGCTGCTTTTGCATTGGCACCAACCAGGTTGACTTGAACGCTGCGCGTGAAAAGGGCATTGCCGTATTCAACGCGCCGTTTTCCAACACCCGTTCGGTAGCCGAACTGGTGCTCGCCGAGGCAATACTGCTGCTGCGTGGCGTACCTGAAAAAAACGCTGTGGCGCACCGGGGTGGCTGGCTTAAATCAGCTGACAACGCTTATGAGATTCGCGGTAAAACTCTGGGCATTGTCGGTTACGGCTCAATTGGTACTCAATTGTCGGTGCTGGCTGAAGGGCTCGGCATGCAGGTTGTATTTTATGACGTGGTCACCAAACTGGCGCTGGGTAATGCAAAGCAAATACCAGTTCTTAATGATTTGCTGGTTATCTCAGATGTCGTCAGCCTGCACGTTCCAGAGCTACCCAGTACCCAGTGGATGATGGGCACCGCGCAAATCGCCGCGATGAAGCCCGGCAGCGTGCTTATCAATGCCTCACGCGGCACGGTGGTTGAAATTGAACCACTGGCCAAAGCGCTTAAAGTAAAAAAGCTGTTGGGTGCAGCAATTGATGTTTTCCCGACAGAACCTGGCAGCAATAAAGAGGCGTTTGAATCGCCCCTGCGTGGGCTTGACAACGTGATTCTGACCCCGCACGTTGGCGGATCGACGATTGAAGCGCAAGAAAACATCGGCATTGAAGTTGCTGAGAAGCTGGTCAAGTATTCGGACAACGGCACGTCTACGTCTTCGGTCAACTTTCCGGAAGTCGCCCTGCCCGCCCACCCCGGCAAGCACCGCTTGCTGCACATTCACCGCAATGTGCCAGGTGTACTTCAGCAGATCAATACGGTATTTGGCGCGAACCACATCAACATTGCGTCCCAATACCTACAAACCCACGGCGATATTGGCTATGTGGTGATTGATATTGACGCCGCGCATTCAGACGTAGCGCTGGCCAGCCTTCATGACGTGACGGGCACGATAAGAAGTAGATTGTTGTTCTAGATTTACAGTAACGCTCTGCGGGATATGTGGCACGGTGTATTCAGCCAGCAGCAACCAACCGGTCTGCCCGCGCAGCATGCAGTACGTCTGAAAAACGATTGTCAATCATGTCGACGGGTCGCCTGCCTCTCAGCCAGGAATTGGGCTCGGTAAACCAAACAGCAAGCGTCCAGTTGTCAAGTACAGCGGTCAGCTCGTGCACAACGCGTATGACCTCCTGCCTTACCGTCATGTCCTGGGGGTGAAACTGAAACATCGGCACCCAAAACTGGCTTTGCCATTCAAAACTGAAAATGTCACGCGAAACAATTTGCCGGGCGACGCTAACAAAGTGGCCTTTTCTTTTTTCCTCAAGCATTAACTCCAGGTCATCCGCTGTGGTCATGCCGCCGCTGAGCCTGTAAGCGCTGATGATGGCATCAAAACCTTGGTGGTTAAAGTTGTGAATCATGGCGCGCTCAGGTACGTTTTCAAAGCTGTGCATCGCGATTAACGGTGCTGTTGTGAATGGTGCTCAAGCGGCAGGGAGTTATGCAGGTGCCGCAAATCCTCCACGCATTCCAGCACAACCTTTTTAACCATTGATTTCTCGTCCTGCACCGGCTGCACTGACTCATGGTTCAAGGTGTCGCTACAGCAATTTTCGAGCCGCGCCTGTATGGCAACAAACAGGTCATTCCAATCAGCAGGCGAAATGGATGAACCTCGAATCTTCGAAGCCGCTACCAGCCCGTGAATCACTTCAGCGTCTGGAGTGGCGCATTGCACACCTTTAAGGGTGTTGTTAACACGGAACATGCCGAGCACTGAATGTGCCGTGATGGTGGCATCCGGCATGGGCGTATTGGCAAGTCGAATCATCGCAAACCTCTTTTGAACAAATCTTGAATAAATTAGCCTTACTTTTATTAAAAAGGCAAAGGTTTATACCGTCTGTTCGGTGTCGCACACAGTACAAGTGGTCACAATAATGTTTTTACAGCCATCAAACCTGTTTCTTCATCTCGCCCCCTTGTCAGTGCGCATGCAGCTGCAAGAACGCGACAAATTCGTCAATTGCCTGGCAGTTCGCAACGATGCTTTTGCATCCGAAAAGTGCGGGGCCAGCGCAACCGAGATTCCATCCAAATTAAAAATTAATACTCCCGGCAAGCCTGCCAGGCGCTAGATAAAATCTCGCTGCTGGTGAGAACGAATGGCGCATCACAGGTAACCCACCAGCAACACCACTTGACTCAGGCTTGACGCTGCCATAGAGCGGACAGGGCAGGTCTGGCGGCAAGCGGCTAGTTGTTAAAAAACTATAGCTGACCCGGTGGCACTTTTTTGTTCCGCTACAGGCTCATGAATTGCGATCGCATCACCTTGCACGTCTGCAGCCCATTTATTGACAATGACGTTTTTAACTGTGGTTTTCAAGCGTTGAGGTGCCTGCTCTTCATATTCAAGAAATAAGTCAGGGTTATGCGGCTTTTTTGGCTGGCAATAAACGGTCGTATTCCTTTTTGACGACGGCGTAGCATTCGCAGGTGCGGTGTTCCAGGCCGACTCTGTCCAGCACTGTCATGCGGCCCCGGCTGTGCCTGATCAAGCCAGCGCTTTGCAAGTTGGCGACACTTTCGGTCACCCCTTCTCGGCGAACGCCCAGCATGTTGGCAATCAGCTCCTGCGTCATCACAAGCTCACTGCCCTCTAGCCTGTCCAGGCTTAGCAACAGCCAACGACACAACTGCTGGTCAAGCGTATGGTGGCGGTTGCACACAGCGGTATGCGACATCTGGGTAATGAGTGCCTGGGTGTAGCACAGCACAAGGTGCATGACGGGCCCACCGCGGCCAAATTCGACTTTCATGTCTTTGGCCTTCATCCGATACCCGTGCCCCGCGATTTGCACTACGGCCCGACTTGGCGTCGAGCCACAGCCCATAAATAGCGACACACCGACCAGACCTTCGTTGCCCACCACCGCAATTTCTGCAGAGGCACCGTTTTCAAGCTCGTACAGCAGTGAAACGATGGCAGTGGTGGGAAAGTAAACATGATTCAGGGTTTTGCCAGACTCATGAAGCACATCACCCAATGGCAACTCAACAAACTCCAGCAAAGGCTGGCAACGCCGCCATTCTTCGTCGGCAAGTGCTGCAAGGAGGCGAATTTTATTGAACACAAACGTTTTCGTATCAAGTGTTTTTAAATGGACATTTAAAGTCATCGCCTATGCCCGCTGGAGGAGTTGTCGTGTTTTGTTACATTCTGGTCGCTCTATTTTATCTGTGCGCCACCGAACTTGATGTGCGACAAGTTGCTCTCTGACACGCAAATGGCAGACATAACTTGAGGGCGGCTTAAATACCAAGTGAAAACCCCCCCGTTTTTTGACACTGGATAATCCAGACATGAATCCTTTTTTGTCAAACCTGCAGCCCTACCCTTTCGAACGACTCCGGGCGTTACATGCCGGCATAGTGCCCAACAAGGCTTTTAAATCTATCAGCTTGGGAATAGGTGAGCCGCGTCACGCTACGCCCCAGTTGATCAAAGACGCTTTGGCTTCAAACTTGGCAGGTTTGGCCAGCTACCCCGGAACTCTTGGCGAGCCTTCACTGCGGCAGGCTATTCAGGCGTGGTTGCAGCGCAGGTATGACATCAAGGTCGATGCAGCCACGCAAATATTGCCTGTGAACGGTTCACGCGAGGCACTGTTCGCACTGGCACAGACGGTGATTGATTCATCGCGCAGGCCAGTTGTTGTGTCGCCTAATCCGTTTTATCAAATTTACGAGGGTGCAGCATTGCTGGCTGGCGCTGAAGTCTACTTTGCGCCCAGCGATACCTCCCGTAACTTTGCGGTTGACTACTCTGGCGTGCCTGCAACTGTGTGGGCCAAAACCCAGTTGCTTTTTGTTTGTTCTCCCGGAAACCCGGCGGGAGCAGTGATGACTCTGGCTGAGTGGAAGCTGCTGTTTGACTTGAGCGACCGCTATGGTTTTGTGATTGCCTCAGATGAGTGCTATAGCGAAATTTATTTCAGGGATGAGGCGCCGCTCGGCGGACTTGAGGCTGCGGCAAAGTTGGGCAGGCATGACTTTAAAAACCTGATCGCCATGACAAGCCTTTCAAAACGCAGCAATGTGCCGGGCTTGCGATCCGGTTTTGTGGCGGGGGACGCAGCGCTGATCAAACCATTTTTGCTGTATCGCACTTATCACGGCAGCGCCATGAGCCCTGTGGTGCAAGCGGCCAGTACCGCTGCTTGGGGCGATGAAGCGCATGTCGTAGATAACCGCGCCATGTACCGCGACAAGTTTGCACAAGTCACGCCACTGCTCGCTGCGGTAATGGATGTGGCTTTGCCTGATGCAGGGTTTTACCTGTGGGCCGGCCTGCCAGCAGCGTTTAAGGGCGACGACGAAGCGTTCTCAAGTGACTTGCTGGCTGCCTACAATGTTGTGGTCTTGCCCGGCAGCTATTTGGCCCGCGACTTTAACGGAGTCAACCCAGGCGCAGGCCGTATTCGAATGGCACTGGTAGCACAAACCGCTGAGTGCGTTGAAGCCACGCAAAGAATCGTTCAATTCATCCAATCTAAAAACTGAAAATTCAACATGACCATTGATAACACCCCGCTTGAAACACTCATCAACGCCGCTTGGGAAGACCGAGCCAGCCTGACAGCACAAAGCGCACCGCAAGATATTCGGGCCGCGGTGGACAACACCATTACCCAGCTTAACAACGGAAGCATTCGTGTTGCTACCCGTCAGGGCGTTGGCCTGTGGACGGTGCACCAATGGATCAAAAAAGCCGTGTTGTTGAGCTTCAAATTGAATGACAACGAACTCATGCGCGCGGGCGAGTTAGGATTTTTTGACAAGGTTAAAACCAAGTTCAGCCACTTGAGCGAGGCTGAAATGAGAGAAACCGGCATCCGCGTGGTGCCGCCTGCTGTGGCACGGCGCGGCAGCTACATTGCCAAAGGCGCAATTTTGATGCCCAGCTACGTGAATATTGGCGCCTATGTGGATGAGGGTTCGATGGTGGACACCTGGGCAGCTGTAGGGTCTTGCGCGCAAATCGGCAAAAACGTGCATTTGTCAGGCGGTGTTGGTATTGGTGGCGTGCTGGAGCCGATGCAGGCCAACCCGACCATTATTGAAGACAACTGCTTTATCGGCGCCCGCTCCGAAGTGGTTGAAGGCGTGATTGTTGAAGAAAATTCGGTGCTGTCGATGGGTGTGTACATCGGCCAAAGTACCCCTATTTATGACCGCGAAACAGACACGGTCAGCTATGGCCGCGTGCCAGCAGGCTCAGTCGTAGTGTCCGGCAACATGCCCAAAGCGGGTGGTAAATATTCGCTATATTGCGCGGTGATTGTGAAAAAAGTAGATGCCAAAACACGTGCCACGACCAGTTTGAATGATCTTTTGCGCGACTAGGCCATGGCACCCATGCTTGTCGCTTTGCGTATTGCGTTGCCCCTAGAGCTCTGCCTTGCCTGAGGTAGCCCGGCACTGCGCCGTTTTACGATTTTGAGGAGTTTTCAAGCATGAGTACGATGGAAAGAATTTTGCGTTTGATGGCTGATAAAAAAGCGTCCGATGTCTATCTGTCGGCGCACTCTCCGGCGCTAATCAAAATCAATGGCCAGGCACTGCCCATCAACAGCCAGGTGTTGCCAGCGGACGCGCCACTCACGCTACTGGCTGAGGTGCTGCCACCGGAGCGGATAGAAGCGCTCAAGGAATTGGGCGAATTAAACATGGCTCTGCCGATGGCGGGTGTGGGCAACTTTCGCATCAGTGGCTTCAGGCAGCGTGGCAGTTATGCAGCAGTGATTCGCTTTATCCCCAACGAGATACCACCGCTTGATAGCCTGAATGTGCCGCCCATCCTGGCTGATCTGATCATGGAAAAGCGCGGGCTGCTGCTGATGGTTGGAGCTACCGGCGCGGGGAAAAGCACCACGCTAGCAGCCATGATGGACCACCGCAACGCAACCACGCTGGGTCACATCCTGACAATCGAAGATCCAGTGGAGTTCTTGTTCACCAACAAAAAGTCAGTCGTCAACCAGCGTGAAGTCGGCAGTGACACACAGTCACTGCAGGTAGCGCTGAAAAACGCTTTGCGGCAGGCACCAGACGTAATTTTGATTGGCGAAATACGCGACCGCGAAACCATGTCTGCCGCCATTGCCTACGCCCAGTCTGGTCACCTGTGCCTGGCGACCATGCACGCTAACAACAGCTACCAGGCGCTGAATCGGATTTTAAGTTTTTACCCGGTGGAAGTACGCAGCACCATGCTGGGTGACTTGGCTGCAGCACTCAAAGCCATCGTGTCGCAACGCCTGCTGCGCACTGTGGCGGGCAGCCGCTCGCCTGCAGTTGAGGTGATGCTGAACACCAAACTGATCTCGGAGCTGATTGAAAAAGGTGACTTCTCAGGCGTTAAGGAAGCCATGGAAAAATCAATGGCAGAAGGCTCACAAACCTTTGAGCTCGACATTGCCAAAATGATTGCCGACAACATTGTTACCCGCAAAGAAGGATTGCTACACGCCGACTCCCCAACCAACCTGATGTGGCGACTTGAAAACGACTTTCATGTCGCCGCCAAAGCAGCAGCGCAACCCCAGGAGGATCCGGACGACGAACCATCGTTCACTGAAATCACGCTGGATGTGAAGCATTGACACACCCATTGACTGTTTTGCAGCTGATTGAAGACGCATCTGTCCAGCTTGAAGCTGCGGGACTTAGCCTGGCAAACGGCTTCGGTCAGGGGACACTAAATGCGTTTGATGAGGCCGCATGGCTGGTGCTTTGGCGACTTGGTTTGCCGTTAAATGATCTGGATTCAGTCTCAAATCGTCCTGTAACACAAGAAAATCGGGCGCAAGTAGCTACTCTTTTAGGAGCGCGTATTACGACGCGCAAACCACTGGCTTATTTGACGAATGAAGCCTGGCTACAGGGAGTGCCTTTTTATGTCGATGAACGCGTCATCATTCCGCGCTCATTCATTGCCGAATTGATTGTTGACGAGAGCGTAGACCCATGGCTGAGCGACAGTACGCACAGCGTGCTGGACTTGTGTACCGGAAACGGCAGCCTGGCCGTGCTGGCCGCGATGGCTTACCCGGACGTGGTGATTCATGCGGCCGACATCAGCGCTGATGCACTGGCGGTTGCCCGTATCAACATTGACAGACACGATTTGAGCAAGCGCATCACTTTGGTTAAATCAGATAATTTGGCAGCTTGTAGAGGTCCCTATGACCTGATTTTGTGTAATCCGCCGTATATAAATTCCACCACGATGGCGGCGTTGCCAGCTGAATTCAGGGCCGAACCTGCGTTGGCATTAGCCGGCGGCGAGGACGGAATGGACTTTATTCGGCAGCTGCTACTAACGGCTGCAGCGCAGATGAGCGAAAATGCAGTGCTGGTGCTGGAAATAGGCAACGAGCGCGAAAACTTTGAACGCGTCATCAAATGTCATTTGTCCACGATAGAGCCTTTGTGGTTCGAGACAAGCGGTGGTCCAGACCAGGTGTTGCTTTTGACACGGCAGCAACTGCTTTCCAAGTAAAAATATCTTTTGCATTTTCGCGATCTTGCGACTTTGTATTGGACGTCTCCGATTTTGATTCGAACACATAAACATGATTACCCTTAAAAACGTCGTGCTGCGTCGTGGCGCCAAAGTCATCCTTGACAGCGCGTCTGTCACTCTTAACCCTGGCGAAAACATTGGCCTGGTCGGGCGCAATGGCGCTGGCAAATCGTCGCTGTTTGCAATGCTTAACGGCACGCTGCATGAAGACGGTGGCGAATTTTTTATCCCCGCACAGTGGCGCATGGCTCAGGTTGCGCAGGACATGCCCGAAACTGAACAAAGCGCCACCAGCTACGTGATTGAAGGCGACGTGGTGCTGCAGGCTGCGCAGACTGAAGTGACTCTAAGTGAGGAAAGCGGCGACGGCGACCGCATGGCGCATGCGTACATGGAGCTGTACGACGCTGGCGCGCACGATGCTGAAGCGCGGGCTCAGGCCTTGATTCTCGGTTTGGGTTTCAAGGTGTCAGAGCTGAACAACCCGGTGAACAGCTTTTCAGGCGGCTGGCGCATGCGCCTGCAGTTGGCGCGCGCGCTAATGTGCCCGTCTGATTTGCTGCTGCTTGATGAGCCGACCAACCACCTGGATCTGGACGCGCTGGTGTGGCTTGAAGCCTGGCTCAAACGCTACCAGGGAACGATGCTAGTCATCAGCCATGACCGCGAGTTTTTAGATGCTGTGACCCATGTGACTGTGCATATTGAAAGCGCCAAGCTGACCCGATACGGCGGCAATTACAGCAAGTTTGAAGATTTGCGCTCTGAACAAATGGCACTGCAGCAAGGCGCGTATTCCAAGCAGCAAGACAAAATTGCTCACCTGCAAAAGTTTATAGCGCGCTTTAAAGCCAAAGCAAGCAAAGCCAAGCAGGCCCAAAGCCGCGTCAAAGCGCTTGACCGCATGGAGAAAATTGCCCCACTGCTGGCCGAAGCGGACTTCACTTTTGAGTTTAAAGAGCCCGCCAACCTGCCCAACCCGATGCTGTCGATGCAAAACGCATTTTTTGGCTATCCTGCCCCTGAAGATGCGCCTGCTGGCACTCCGCCTACCGTGATTGTGCAAAACGTCAGCAAATCAGTACTGGCGGGACAGCGCATTGGTATTTTGGGCGCCAACGGGCAAGGCAAGTCAACACTGGTCAAGACGGTTGCCAGAGCCCTGGCCCCCATCAGTGGCGACATGACAGAAGGCAAAGGCCTGAACATTGGCTACTTTGCCCAGCAAGAACTCGACGTGCTGCACCTCAATGACAACCCGCTGGAGCACATGATTCGCCTGGTCAAGGAAGTCACTGCCGCTGGAAAAATTGGTAACCAGCCCACACGCGAGCAAGACCTGCGCAGCTTTTTGGGTAACTTCAACTTCGGCGGTGACATGGTCAAGCAGGCTGTGGGCAGCATGAGCGGCGGCGAAAAGGCCCGGCTGGTGCTGTGCATGATCGTCTGGCAGCGCCCTAACCTGCTGTTGCTCGACGAGCCAACCAACCACCTGGACCTGGCCACGCGCGAAGCATTGAGCATGGCACTCAATGAATTCGAAGGCACTGTAATGCTGGTCAGCCATGACCGCGCTCTGCTGCGTGCAGTCTGCGACGAGTTCTGGATGGTCGGACGCGGCGGCGTGACGCCGTTTGATGGCGACCTGGACGATTACCAGAAGTATTTGCTCGATCACGCCAAAAAGATGCGTGAAGATGCCAAGAAGGCCAGCGCTATATCAGCACCCGCTATTGAATTTGCTATCAAAAAAGAAGCTGCTAAAACCCAAAAACAGGGAGATACAGGCACTTCAGATATCCTAACAAACCAGAAATCAAGACAAAACAACACTACCAAGCCCTTGCGCAAGGAAATCGACAAGATTGACAGCAACATATTGGCTTTGAATCTTGAAAAAGACACGCTGCAAACTCAGCTCGAGCACATCAACGTGTCCAAAGCACCCACCGAGCTGGCACAAATCGGCAAACGCCTGAAAGCGATTGACGGTGAAATAGGCACATTGGAAGAACGGTGGTTAGAGCTGACCGAGCAGATTGAAACCGCCGCAGTGTAAAGTTATTGCAAAGGAGATGCAAGCATGCCCACTGCCTTGAACATGGCCGCTGATGACACCGCCATGCAGGACGCCGTTAAAAGAAGCCGTAAGCTGCTGCACAAGCGAGCCCTGCTGGCTGGCGCAGTCAGCGCAGTTCCTGTACCCGGCTTGGACTGGGCGGTCGATGCTGCAATGCTGTCAAAACTCATTCCTGAAATCAACAAGGAGTTTGGCCTGACGCCGCAGCAGTTGGAAAGCCTGAACCCAAAAAAGCGTGAACAGGTGCAAAAAGCAGTGACGATGGTGGGGTCAGTGTTGATTGGCAAACTCATCAGCAGAGATCTGGTCATAGCTGCAGCCACCAAAATCGGCATGCGGCTGACCACCAAACAACTCGCCAAATACGTCCCCCTCGCAGGGCAAATTCTTGCTGCAACTGTTGGCTATGCAGCGATCCGCTACCTGGGCGAGGAGCACATGAAAGACTGCATTCGGGTGGCGCAGCAGGCTCAGCTTGACGTGCCCAGGCTGGGTTATTCAGCCTGAAATCTTTATGGCAAAACCAAAAAAAGCGCCTGATGCAAACATCAGGCGCTTTTAGTATTTTGGTGGGACCTGCGGGGGTCGAACCCACGACAAACGGATTAAAAGTCCGCTGCTCTACCAACTGAGCTAAGGTCCCCAATCTTGCCACGTTTAAAAGTAGTCAAGCCTTAGATTATAGCGTGGTTTTGGATGGCTTCACTCAGGCTGGACCTGCAATTTTATCGAGTGTCCATCCCGCAGCACAAATACCGAAAGTGGCTGTCACGCTGACCACCGAGCCGTAGCCGTGGCAATTGAGGTTGTTATCGGCTGGCGTCTTGATTACGCTTGCAAAGGGTTGTACGACAGGCTCGCGACTGAAAACACAGTTCACGCCAACCTTGCCCTGACGCGAAGCACCATATTCCTTTCTCAGCCTGTAGCGCACTTGCGCCAGCAAAGGGTCGTGCGTTGTCAATGCGAGATCTTCAATCTCTACCTTGTGCGCATGGCGTTTGCCACCTGCAGCCCCTACGGTAATGAAATTAGCGTCGGTTTGCAACGACCAGGCTGCCATGGCAGTTTTTGCCTTGACATGATCGCACGCGTCAAGAACTGAAACTGATGTGTCTGACAACACTTCAAGTGTCGCTACAGCAGGCCAGTTTTCACTGTCCACAAATTCTTCGATACAAATGACTTGGCAATCCGGGTTAATGTCGGCGATGCGCTCTCGCATGGCCTGCACCTTGGACTGGCCCACAGTGCTGCCCAGCGCATGAATTTGACGGTTGATGTTGGACTCGGCAATGTGGTCGAGGTCAATCAGTGTCAAACGCCGAACACCGCTACGCGCCAGCGCTTCTGCAGCCCACGAGCCTACGCCGCCAATACCCACAATAACCACATGAGCGGCCCGAATCTTCGCAGCACCTTGTGCACCATAGAGCCTCGTCAGACTGGAAAAGCGGCGCTCTAAATCAACAGAATGAAGCACTAGATGCTTTGCTCCAGCCGCCAGACTTGATACTTCAATGCCAAAACGGCACCTGCAACAATGGCCATAACGGCTACAAAACTGGTAGCACTCAAGGTGGAGATGCCGGACAAGCCTTGCCCTATCGTGCAACCCATAGCTGCTACGCCGCCCACGCCCATCAACACTGCGCCAATCAGGTGGTTGCCAGTGTCTTCGGCATCACGAAAACCTTCCCAGCGAAAGCTCCGACTTGCCACTGCGTAGGCAGCAGATCCCGCCACCACACCAAACACCGACACAATACCTATCGTCAACACCTTGGCCTTGTCACTGAAAAACATGACCCAGTCAATTGTGTAGGCCACTGGCGACACAAAACTCAAAGCTTCAGCACGCCCTGAATTGGTTGCCAAAAAGGCTTCTTGCAATGTCTCAGGATGCTCGGCAACATAGCCTAAATGTCCACTGATCCACCACATAGCACCAATTAATGCCCCCAAACCAAGGCCTGCAAGAAGATTGTCAAACCGTACAAAATCACGACCCAGCAAGGCCCAGGCAACTAATCCCAAACCAATAACCAACGCCAAAATAAGCCCTGCGTTCACACTGCTGATACCTGTCGCAATACCCAGCCAATTTGGCAACGCCGCATTGGTAGTGAAGTCAATTGCGATGCGGTCAACCGTCGCCACGCGCAGAACTGCGGTAATACCCTTAAGCGTGGCAAATGCCGCAATACCCATTACGACAAAAACGACCACCGATTTCAGATTACCACCACCGATACGCACCAAAGTTTTACTGCCACAGCCTGACGCCAGCACCATACCAAAACCAAAAAGCAAACCGCCTGTCAAAGCAGACAACCAGATAAATCGATTCGATGCGTAGAGGGTCTTGGTGGGATCAATTAATCCGGCAGCACCCAGCGTGTGAAACGCAATCATCGCAACGCCGGCTGCCATACCCCACTGACGCATGCGCGTCCAGTCGCCCATATTGACAATGTCACTTACCGCCCCCATGGTGCAAAAATGTGTTCTCTGGGCGATAACACCAAACAACGCAGAAGCAATAAAGGCGACCCACAAAACTTGCGTGGTGAGCGCCTTGAGTGATGAAATATCCATACCCTGATTTTAAGGGCATGAAAGATTGTTTGAACGCGTTACTTCAACTTGGACAAACGATCTTTGGCGACTGATGCTGCCTCAGACTGTGGGTAAACCATGATCAGGTCTTCAAGTGTCTTACGCGCCGACTTGGCGTCTTTCAACTCCACCTGACAGTTGGCAATCGATAGTGCAGCCTCGGGCGAACGCACATGGTCAGGAGCAATTGCAACCACTGATTTAAAGTTGATGATGGCTTCCCGATAGGCCTTTAAAGCATACTGAGAGTTGCCCAGCCAGAACAAAGCCGACGGCCGATAGCCACTTTCTGGAAAGCGCTTGATAAAGTCTACAAAAGTTGTCTGTGCTAGCGCAAATTCGCCTCTACGCAAAGAAGATAATGCCGCGTCAAAGTCACGGATTTCAGCAGGACTGGCGACAAACTCCTTGCCGTCAACAGTCACTTTTGATGGTTCAAATTTCCGCAACCTTTCATCAACACCCTGGGTGATGTCTTTTTGCTTACGTTGCACGTCAGCGACATCGCGCGCCAATTGCTCGTCTTGTCCGCGCATTTTGGCCAGGTCCGCGCGCAGCACCTCCAGCTGATTGGACAAATCAAGAATACTTCGGCGAAGTAGAGCATTGTCGTCATTGGCTTTTTTGAGTTCCTCAACATTTCGCTGTTGCTGCATGTCAACTTTCTGACGCAAATCAAGAATGGCCTTACGGGCTTCATCATCATCGAATAGAGCGTACGAATTTAAAGCCAGCAAGCCAAGTACTGCGAAGGCAAAAAAGCTACGTAAGATTCTAGGAAAATTCATATCTGTGGAGTTGATGTCTGATTATCGGTAGGTCAATTCTGCCCTGCGATTTTTTGCCAGCGACGCTTCGTCTGAGCCAGCAGCAACGGGCTTTTCTTTGCCAAAGCTGACTGCCTCGACCTGTGCATCTGTCACCCCCAATAAACCCAAAGCGCGCCGCACCGCTTCAGCGCGTTTTTGGCCCAGGGCGAGGTTGTATTCACGGCCACCGCGCTCGTCGGTGTGACCTTCAACCGCCATTTTTCGAGTGTTGTTGGCAGCCAAAAATTTGGCATGGGCTTCGATAGCGCCCTGAAATTCGGGTTTCAGGGTAAAACTGTCGTAATCAAAGTATATGACTCTTGCAATGCCGACAGGCCCAGCCATTACATCGCTTTTGGCCATGATCTCTACAGGCGCAACACCAGAACTTGCAGCGCCGCTGGCGCCTTGTTGAGCAGTGATAGGCGTTGCAGTCCGACTTTCAACAGGCACCTCATCAAGCTTGACGTTTGAGGAGCAAGCTGCAAGCAATACCGTCAGCGCAGCAATCGAAACTATAGAGAAAAAATGACGCTTCATGAATAACTTTCCAAATAAAAACTACGGAAATAAAAGATTCAGTGTGACTTGAGCAATTGTTTGTGCGTGTAGGTTAAAGAGCCGAAACTGGTTGTGATCAACGTGAAAACGGGCCCCAGTCAGGCTCACGGATATCGCCGCTGGAACCAGCCAGACGCGCCTTGATTTTTCCGTCTAATGTAGTCGTCATCAACGCTTCACTTCCCTGCTGTTGAGTTGCATAAACGATCAGGCGACTATTAGGCGCAAAACTCGGACTTTCGTCGGCGCTTGTGTCGGTGATTTGGTTAATGACTCCGCTTGCAAGTTCCATTACGTGCAGCCTGAAAGCGCCGGCAACACGAGAAATATAAGCCAGATACTTGCCATCGGGACTTAAGGCTGGCGATATGTTGTAGGTACCTGTAAACGTAATACGCTCTGCATTTCCACCTGCGACGCCCATGCGGTAAATTTGCGGCGCGCCCCCGCGATCGCTCACAAAATAAATGCTTTTCCCGTCGGGTGAAAAAGCAGGCTCGGTATCGATGCTGGAGGACTGCGTCAGTCGGCGCGGCTCACCTCCGTTGGCATCCATGGTGTACAACTGGGAGCCACCATCCCGGCTCAAGGTTGCCACGATTTGGCGGCCATCAGTTGACCAGGCTGGTGCGCTGTTAGAACCCCGAAAGTTTGCCAGCAAACGTCGCTTGCCACTGGCAACGTCATGTGCATAAATAACGGGTTTGCGCGACTCAAAAGACACATATGCCAGTTGCGCGCCGTTGGGTGACCACGCCGGCGAAATGATCGGCTCAGAGCTGGCCAATGCCGATTGCGCATTTTCACCATCGGCATCTGCTACCCAAAGCGTATAGCGCTGACTGCGCTTGGTAACGTAGGCGATTCGTGTTGAGAAAATACCTTTTTCGCCGGTAAGTTTTTCGTAAACAAAATCTGAGATGCGGTGTGCTGACAGTCGTAAATCTGCAGCGGTCACTGCATAGCTCTGGCCCCCTAAGTCCTGACCACGAAGTACATCCCACAGTCGCAAGCGAACGTCAAAGCGGCCGTCAGCGAGTGGTATCACGCTGCCTGTAACGAGTGAATCTGCACCCTTTTGCTTCCACAAGGCCATATCGGGCCGAGCGCTTTCATCAAGCGTGACGCCTGCTGTGTCAACTGCGCGAAAAACACCACTGCGTTCCAAATCTGCCTTGACGATGGCCCCAATTTTTTGAGGGGCCTGCTCCTCGCCGCGAAAAGTTGCTACTGCGACTGGCATTTGCGTCAAACCAACACCTGAGACTTCTACCCGGAATTGTCCCCATGTGTTTAGCGTCCAAGGCAGCGAGCATGCTGCAAGGAGTTTGACTAGGTTTCGACGTTGGAATGGTGAAGTGATCTGCATTGAAAAAGTTTAAATTTGTTTGTAGCGCATTACTGTAAGCGTATGACTTCACCTGACGCATGAGGTTCAATTTGAGTCAGACCTTTATCTGCTGATATTTGAAGTGTCCTCATGCGGGCAAAAACCTTGTTTTGATTGACGGATGCTTGAGCTCTTAGTTGTTCGTGGTGCCATAGGTGATATACCTCGGTCGCGTAGAACCCATTTTTTCGCTTGACGCCAAAATGACTGAGACGCAGGACCAGATCGGCATCTTCGTGACCCCAGCCGACAAAAGTTTCGTCGAATCCATTGACAGCAAAAAAGTCTTGTCGCCAAACCGCGAGGTTGCAACTACGAATGCCTTTCCACTTGAACGTGGCCTGCAACCTGTATAAAGAAGCCGGCCAGCCCATCAGGTGCAACAGTTTGTTGCTTTCACCTTTAGACCACGCTTTGATCCAAAACCCTAACGATTGATCGAGTAAATCAATCTGGTTGTTCACCACGCGCTGTGTCAGTTGTTCGCTCAATAAAACCCGACTACCATTTACAAAACAATTTTTTTCCGCCAGCCGTGTGTGTGCTTGGACAAATGTCGGACCCGGTACGCAGTCACCGTCCAGAAACACCAAATAATCACCAGTGGCATGGTAAGCACCGAGATTACGGGATCTGGATGCAGTAAATCCAGAATCAGGAAGCCAAACATGGCGTATCGGACACTGAAAGGCAGGACAGTTTTGATACAACAAATCGACTTGTTTTGCGTTGGAGCCGTCATCGGCCACTACAACCTCATGCCCGTCATGGCATTGCCTGGCAAGTGAGCGCAACACAGCTAGCAAAGCGTCTGCACGGTTGTAAGTCAGAACGACAAAGCTGATCTTCATTTAGCGGTGGAATTTTCTCGTGACATCAACCAGAGTTTGAGATACCGATAATACGTGCCCTCGGCATTTGATACAGCAAGCACCAGTCCCATGCGCCCGTCCAAAAAGCCAAGACGCAACACGTAGGTTCTAAAAAAAGCCCATAGTCCATGTCCCAAAGCTTTACCTAAAGATGCCTTTTTTTTGCGCATGAATAAAATTTGTGCACCAGCCGTTGAATAGCGATTGACCTTGTCAAGAACTGCCTCTAAGCTGGTAAAGCTGTCATGGAGCAAGTGAGTATTCAGGTGGCCGATAGCGCTTGACGTGATGATTCTTTCGTGAACCAGGTCATCAGAAAATCGGGCGGCATCCTGCCTGAAAAGGCGCGCAACACGGTCTGGGTACCAACCGGAATGGCGCATATTTTGGCCGCAATAACTTGACAGCCTTGGACAACTGTAAACATCGAATTGCGGATTCGACAACACCGACTTTATTTCTGCTTGTAGCTCAGCGCTGAGTCTTTCATCAGCGTCAATGGACAGCACCCAATCACAACGGGCATGTGCAAGAGCGCGATTTTTTTGAATGCCGAAACCAGGCCAGTCGGAACTTATGCTGACTTCAGCGCCCATATTTTTTGCGCGTTCAACAGTACCGTCTGTGCTGCCCGAGTCCAACACAAGCATCTGATCGGCAAACATCACCGATTGCAGGCAAGCCTCAATGTTATGAGCTTCGTTTTTGGTAATGACAATGACAGACAAGCTAGCCAACGGTTTCCTTTCATCATCAGATTCAAAAAACAGGTACGGCTACCCGTTGCGATATCTTTTTCGTTAAAGCATAGCAGACCAGCCAAGGAAAAAGGAGAGTAGCGCGGTGAATGAATCACGGATAATGCCACCACGCCCTGGGCCACAACACGGATCATTTTGTTCAAGACCACGATCAACATTCGATTGCTACTCGTTTGCGCGCTTGCTGCATCTGTCAGTTTGCCTATTGGATTTGTGAGTCTCGCAAAAGTTGCCCTATACATTGGCACACTGATTATTTTGCTGCGCAATTTCAGGCCTGTTGCCAGTTCTGCAGCTAACGTTACTAGCAAACAACTCACAGCAATATTGATTTTTGTAATTCTCGCTGCGTTTACTGCCAGTATGTCCTGGACAACAGGCTCGAACACTGAAGCTTTAAATTCTTTAAGCAAGTACGGTAAATTGCTGATCATCCCAATGTTCTGTGTGTTGATCAAAAGCCGCAAGGAAGCACTGTTCGCTCTGGCCAGTTTTTCTGCGGCACAGCTTTTTCTGGTTATGAGCGCATGGATGATTTTTACCAAGTTTCCTGTGCCGTGGGCTTTGTCGCCGTTCTCGCTTAGCCACAACGTTGTTTTCTCAAGCTACTTGGATGAGAGCTTGATGTCAGCGGTGTTTGCGGCTGTCAGTTGGCATTTGAGATTGTTAGTGCCTGGTAAATACGGACGTTACCTCGCGGTGGCTGTCTGCCTGTTGGCATTGGGAAATGTATTTTTTCTGCTTCAGGGTAGAAGCGCACATGTAGTGGCAATCCTCTTGATAACACTTGCCTTCACTTGGCAAATGCGGCGCAAATACCGCTTTGCCGTCGTTGTTTTACCGTTTTTTCTGGTAATGGTTTTGTATGTGAGCTCGACAAAAGTGCAAACCCGGATAGATGGTTTGAAAAAGGAAGTCCAAACGTTTTCGTTCAAACAAGGGGTGGACGTTAGCTCCAGTAACTCTTCAGGTATTCGACTTCATTTCTGGCATCGAGCAATACAGTCCATTTTAGAAAACCCTTTTTTGGGATCGGGTGCTGGAAGTTGGAGCAATGAATTCAACCGCCTTGAGCGGATCGAAAATAATGTACGAACTGATATTCAGCCTTTGGGTAATCCGCATCAAGAGTATCTGTTGTGGGGCGTACAACTGGGTGTGCCCGGTATATTGCTTTTACTGGCTCTCATGATTTCCATCATGAAAGACACACTGACGATGGACACGCTAACGGCACGGGCCACACAATCTGCTTTGCTTGCGCTGGTCGTCGCCTGTATGTTTAATTCGTCGCTCTACGATGCACAGATTGGTGACTATTTTTGTGTAGTTTTAGGTTTATTGCTGGCCCTGGGACTACACCCGCAGAACCCGACGCAAACATCGGGTCTCCATTCAACAGTCAACAGTCAGTAGCCCACCATGACCATCGAAGCGACGCAACCTTTGCAAAATGCAAAAAAAACGGTATGGCAACGCATTTGCCGCGTTTGGCCGTATTTTAGCCAATCGCGTGGCGCTTGGACGGTAGCTATCGCGGCCACATTCGTCGCCTCAGCTACCGAGCCCTTCATACCCGCCATGCTCAAGCCGCTGTTGGATCGCGGCTTCCAGGCTGGTACTCTGAATGTGTGGCTGGTCCCTGCCAGCTTACTTTTGTTATTTACAGTGCGCGGACTGTCTGGCTTTGTTGCGCAGTACGCGATTGCACAGGTCACCAACATCGGCCTTCAGTCGCTTCGCAAAGCCATGTTTGACAAACTGCTCACCGCACGGCTGTCACTTTTTACTGAGCAAAGCGCTAGTGCCATTTCCAATACGGTGGTGTACGAGGTATACAACGGCTCGATGATTTTGAACAACGCCATTTTGAAGCTGGCGCGGGATTTGTTGACGATGCTGGCGCTGGTGGCATATTTGATTTTTTTAAACTGGAAACTGATGCTGGTGGTGTCACTGTTGTTTCCTGCGGTTGCAATCGTCATACGGCTGCTGACCATCAGACTGTATCGCTTGACAAAAGAAAGCCAGACGGCCACTGACAACCTGGCTTATGTTGTGGAAGAAAACGTCCTGGCCTACAGAGACATTCGGCTCAGCGGTGCGCAAGCGTCGCAAGCCTCACGCTTTGACCAGTTGAGCCACTCACTTCGCCGCCTGTCCATGAAGTCAACCATTGCTTACGCGAGCATGAGCGCCATCAATCAGGTGCTGGCAGCGATTGCCCTGTCGGCAGTGGTCTCTATTGCCCTGTTGCAGGGCTCGGACAACACAACGACGGTTGGCGGCTTTGTAGCTTTTGTGACTGCAATGCTTTTACTCATAGCACCCATCAAGGGTTTGTCAGACGGTGCCACGCCCATCACGCGCGGGCTGGCGGCGCTGGAACGGGGCCTGGATTTGATGGATCTAACAGAAGATGAATCGGAGGGTACATTTTCTAACCTCCGGGCATCTGGTGCTATTGAATTCAAAGAAGTATCGGTAGTTTATAAAGATGGCGCCACTCCGGCCCTGGATGGATTTAACCTGTCGATTGCAGCTGGTGAAACCATCGCACTGGTAGGTGCATCGGGCTCCGGCAAAACCACGCTGGCCAATTTGCTCCCGCGTTTTGTTGACATTACCTCGGGGCATGTTGACTTGGAGGGTCGGGACATCAGGCTATGGCGCATGGCATCGTTACGCGCGCAATTTGCAGTCGTCAGTCAGCACGTGGTCATGCTGAACAGTTCGATTGCATCCAATGTCACGCTTGGGCAAGCGCCTGACCGGGAAAAAATCATGCAGTGTCTGAAATCGGCCAATTTGGGGAGTTTGATTGAAGGCTTGCCGCAAGGCATAGACACGCTACTAGGCCACAATGCCATGCAACTTTCCGGCGGCCAGCGCCAGCGCCTGTCGATTGCCCGGGCACTTTACAAAGACGCACCCATTTTGATTCTCGATGAAGCGACCTCCGCGCTCGATAGTGAGTCAGAGCAAGCCGTGCAACAGGCTATTAAAAGATTAACGGTCAACCGCACTTCATTGATCATTGCCCACAGATTGTCAACCGTGCAGCATGCAGACCGTATCATCATGATGAATGCTGGCCGCATTGTTGAGACGGGTTCGCACACGCAGCTAATGGGGCAAAATGGAGCCTATGCACACCTTTACAGACTAGGCCTGAACGCTAATTAAAGTGCCTGATAATTACCCATGAATATTTTGCTGACAGGTGCTGAAGGTAACTTTGGCTCGGAATTTCAACGCCAGGCAAGCAAAAATCATGTCCACCTGACTACCGTGGGTCGCGGCGACTGGGTACACATCAGCGACAAGCTTGCCTCTGCCGACATTGTGGTTCATGCGGCAAGCGACTTGCGCACGTCCGCCAGTGCAGAGCCTAGCCGCCTGCTGGATTCCAATGTAATGTCCACAGCCAGACTGCTTGAATCAGTACGCGACCAGCGTGTCAGGCGGCTGGTCTTCCTCAGTAGTTGCGCAGTTTACGGTGAAGACATGCGCACTGCAGAGAACAGTTTGTGCTGCCCCATCACGATCAATGGCATTTCAAAACATCTGAACGAAAAACTGGTGTCTGAATTTTGCGGCGCCAATGGCATTGAGTATCAAATACTGCGCGTTTTTAACAGCTACGGCGCCAATGACCGGTTTTCGATATTCTCAAAACTTAAACGCGCCTTGCAAACCAACTCGCCTTTTACGTTAAACAACGATGGTCGAATGCAGCGCGACTTCATCCATGTTGCGGATGTTGCATCAGTGGTATTGAATTTGTCAGCCACCCGCATTGCCCACACGCACCTGAACGTTGGGACAGGCGTTGCCATCAAAATATCAACATTGGTTGACAAGGTTGCTGAGCAGTTTCCTCAATTGATCGTTCAGCTCGGCCTGACGCAAGAGGCTGAGTATTCACGTGCTGACACAACACGACTGCGTGAATTCTGGACCGGGGACTTTATCCGCGTTGAGGACTACATACGAAAAGATTTTGCCAGCTATGTCGGCGCTGATCTTTTGGCTACCTCCTGATAAATAGCGTAGTACCTGGCTTTGGCAACTTCCCAGCTGTATTTTTTAGCAAATAAAAATCCGTTACTTGTCAATGTCAACCGCAGTTCTGTGTCCCGCCAAATCTGGCTCAGTGCATCAGTCATTCCGTTGATATCGTCAGGGTTTGGCAACAAAATCGCATCCTGCTGATTGACCAGTAAACTGCCCATGTTGTTGTAGGGCTCGTTGGTTGTGATCACTGGAACATGCTTGGCCATGGCCTCCAGCAACACCATCGGAAATACGTCTTGCGTAGTCGGGTGGGCCAAGCAATCCAGCGCCGCATAGGCAGTAGGCATATCGCTGACAACGCCCATGAAGCGGCAGGATTTACCCGCACCCAGTGCCTGCACCAGATCGGCATAGCGGTCTGCCTGCAACGTATTGCCAAACACCGCGATCTGCACATCAAACGGTAGGTTTGCTGCACCTTTGAGCAACGTGCCCAAACCTTTCTTTTTGAAGTCGTGACCCACAAACCCGATGGTCATGATGCTCGGATTAAGCCCCAAGCTTATGCGCGCTGCCATTTTTTCTGCTGGCGTTATCACCTGCGTAGAAATATCAACCCCCGGCGGAATGACGCTGGCAGATGGGATACCAGGCATGATTTGCAATGTTTCGTCATGTACAAATTGCGATACAAAAACGCTATGGTGACCCGGGCTGCACAGCCGTTTTTTTTCAAGCCATAAATATGCCAGAAGCCTTGGGCTCAGCGCAATACGAACTTTGCTCATGCCGCGCTGCATCAAACTCGCATGAACCGTTTTAACGCTGACGGTTTGCACATCACCATGCGTCACGTTTTCAAACGAGTGAACCACATCAAAACCAGTACGCGTGAGGCGTTTGCTGTGCCAGCTAAACCAGAGCTGGTTGATCCAGCGCATGCGAAATGGCAGTCTGGGCACTCGAACATGCTTGAACAGTGCAGGCGATTGGTCAAAGCCCTGCGACACAACAGTGATGTCACATTCACCCAGCATTGACTTGGACAGCGACACCGCCAGGCTTTCCGCACCTCCACCAATTTTTGAAAAATTACGGGTAACGACGGCCAGTTTTGTCTTCATGACGCGTATATGTCACTAGCCCGGTTGACTGCACGCTTATCTTCATATTTGCTGAGGCACTTGAGTAGCAACTGCATCCAGGTGGTGGTACGGCTGACCAGCACACGTGGTAACAGCAAAGAATCTGACCGGCCTTGAACCGCTCTGCCACGTACTGTGGTGGTTGCCGTCAGATACCCCGCAGCCTTGACGCTTTGTACCGCTGTTTTATTCAGGCCACCATAGGGGTAGCAAAAATGTTGAACGCCCGCTTTTTGCTGAACCAATGCTTCCAGTTGCGTTTTCGACTGGCTGATTTCTAACGCCTGCTCGGACTCGCTCAAGGTTTCCAGATTGGCATGGTTCAGCGTGTGCGAACCAACTTCCTGACCCGCATCCACCCAGGTCTGCAACTGCTGCGCATTCATCAGCGGTACTTGCAAAACACCGCGCTCAAGGTCCCAGCCGTTGGTTTTACCAACCTGATTCGCCACAATGTAGCAGGTCGAACTGAAACCGTATCGATTTAAAACGGGCAAGGCGCGGCGCAAGTTATTTTCATAGCCATCATCAAACGTGATGCCAAAAACTTTGCCGTGCTTTTCGCCGTTTAGATATGGCAATAAGTCCCCCATGGATTTTCCCTGGAAACCCAACCAATTCAAGGCCGCCATTTGTCTGGCGAAAGTCTTGGGAGACACTACCAGTCCGCGCATTGGTGAGCCTTTGGGTGGCTCTGCATCAATCTGGTGATACATCAGAATTGGAATCGTCTGGTGGGGCATATTTATAAAATTTAAATCAAAACAATATCGTATTGCTCTTGTGCCATAGCGGCTTCAGCTTGCAACGAAATGGGCTTGCCAATAAAGTCGCTCAGCCCAGCCAGGTGCTGACTTTCTTCATCCAGAAAAAGCTCGATGACTTTGGGCGATGCAACGACGCGAAATTCACGCGGGTTGAACTGGCGCGCTTCACGCAAAATCTCACGCAAGATGTCGTACGTCACACTGCGCGCTGTTTTGACCACGCCTTTGCCGCTGCAAGCGCTGCACGGTTCGCACAACTGATGAGCCAGTGATTCGCGGGTGCGTTTGCGTGTCATCTCCAGCAGGCCCAATGCTGAAAAACCATTGACCGTAGTTTTGATCCGGTCACGCGCCAATTGTTTTTTAAATTCAGCAAGCACCGCATCACGGTGATTGTCTTTGATCATGTCGATGAAATCAACAATCACAATACCCCCCAAATTGCGCAGGCGCAGCTGCCTTGCAATAGCTTGCGATGCCTCCAAATTAGTCTTGAAAATCGTATCATCAAAATTGCGCGCCCCTACAAAACCGCCGGTATTCACATCTACCGTCGTCAGTGCTTCGGTCTGATCAATGATGAGGTAACCTCCTGATTTCAAATCAACCCGGCGGCCCAAAGCTTTGGCAATGTCCTCATCGATATTAAACAGATCGAAAATCGGGCGCTCACCTGCATAATGCTGTAGCTTTTGCACTGTCGCGGGCATGAATTCATGTGCAAAAGTCCTGAGTTTGTCAAACTGCTCATGCGAGTCAATACGAATGGTTTGGGTGTCTTCAAAAACCACATCGCGCAGAACCCGCTGAAGTAGATCCAGATCCTGATGCAGCACTGTTGCAGGCGGCAAGCGAATTGAAGCGTTTTTGATGAGACCCCATGTTTTGCGCAAGTAGGCGATGTCTTCGGCAAGCTCGCCGTCGAGTGCGTCTTCGCCATTGGTGCGCAAAATAAAACCACCGCCCGCAGCCCCAGCCAGCCCAACAACGCGCAGGCGCAGTTCTTCGCGCTGTTTTGGTGGTATTTTTTGCGAAACACCAACGTGGTTGTCTTGCGGCAAAAACACCAGCAAACGCCCGGCGATACTGATTTGTGCTGTCAGTCGCGCACCCTTGGTCCCGATGGGGTCTTTGAGCACTTGCACCATGACCGCCTGGCCTTCAAACAATTGCTTTTCTATCGGTTGTTGTGCTGCGGCAGGTATATCGGCATCGGCGTGACGACTGTTGATACTGCTCATCAAATCAGCAACGTGCAAGAAGGCAGCCTTATCCAGACCAATGTCAATAAATGCTGATTGCATACCTGGCAAAACGCGCGCCACTTTGCCCAGGTACACATTGCCGACCAGACCGCGCTCCAGTGATCTTTCAACTTGCAGCTCTTGCAGCGCACCATGCTCAATAACTGCTACACGAGTTTCCTGGGGCGACCAGTTGATGAGAATATCTTGTTGCATGGCCTCTAGTTTAAAGTTTGACGCCAGCAGCTTTCAGCAAAAGTGCTGTTTCCCGAATAGGCAAGCCCATAATGCTGCTGTAGCTGCCGTCAATCCGGGTGATATAAAGTGCCGCCCTCCCCTGCACCGCATACGCGCCCGCTTTCCCCAATGGCTCGCCGGTGGCCACGTAGCCGTTGATTTGCTTTTCAGTCATCTCATCAAAGGTTACTTTTGAGGTGCTCAGTGCATCAATCCGTTTGCGGCCAGATTGCACCGCAACAGCCGTCAGCACGCGGTGGCTATGACCCGACAGCTCCGCCAGCATGCGTTTTGCGTCTTTCGCATCGTTGGGCTTGCCATAAATGATTCGGCCCAGCGCAACGGTGGTGTCAGAGCACAAAATAGGCGCGGGCTGGAGTTGTTGCCGTTTCAAACGGGCGACAGCAGCATCCAGCTTGAGATTCGTCACCCGCTTGACGTAAGCAGTAGGTGCTTCGTTTTTCAAAACCACTTCCAGCGCTTCTGCGTCTTCACTGGAATCGGGCAACAGCAACTCATAGCGAACGCCAAGTTGCTCCAGCAGTTGTCTGCGGCGGGGGCTTTGTGAGGCGAGGTAAACAAAGGAAGGTGTCATTTTTTCGACGGGCCACGCCCCGACAAAACTGCCCCGCGGAGGTGCAGCACATTGCAAGAGGACAAAAGCCTAAACACCATACTATTCGCGGTGATAAGGGTGGTTGATAGTGATGCTCCAGGCCCTGTACAGCTGCTCGATCAACAACACCCGAACCATGGCATGTGGCAGTGTCAGGTCAGACAGCCGTAGTCTCTCGTGCGCAGCTTTTTTAAAACCTGCCTCAAGCCCATCCGGACCACCAATCACAACAGCCACATCATCGCCTGACAGTTGCCACGCCTTAAGCCGCTCGGACAAGCCAACGGTGGTGACGTTGCTACCGCGTTCGTCCAGTGCCACGATGTGGGTCCCGCGTGGGATCGCCGCCTCGATCCGAGACTTTTCAGCCAGCAACAGTGTGTCAAGTGTTTTGGAAGCGCGCGGCTCAGTTTTAACGGCCTTCAGCTCAACCTTGATTTCCGGCGGGAAGCGCTTGGCGTAGTCGTCGTAAGCAGTTTGCGTCCAGTCGGGTACTTTCAAACCCACGGCGACTATCGTCAGCCTCATTTGATACGCGTAGCGGTTTTCCTGGGTGGCGCTTTTTTAGCGGCGGTCTTGACCACTACTTTTTTAGCAGCCACTTTTTTGGCGACAGGTACTTTGACAACAGGCGTTTTTGCTGCTGGCTTGGGCACTCTGGCTACGGGCTCTACAGCCGTTTCAGTGGCGTTGCGTTTGGCTGTCCAGTCGTTGGTCTTGCCAATACGGCCGACATAACTGGAATCAACGGTAGTGGTTGGAATACGGACAGGTGCTTTGACCACTGACTTTTTAGCCGCGACTTTTTTACCTGCAATTTTTCTGGCAGGCTTGGCTTTGAGTTCAGGCTCTGGCTTGACCTCAACCTTTGTCGCTTTCACCAGCGGCGCAGGCGCACCCAGTTTGAGCTTGATCGGCTTGTCACCCCACAACTCTTCAAGGTGGTAGTACTGGCGAATGGTGGGCTGCATGATGTGGGCAACTGCAGAGCCGCAATCCACGATGATCCACTCACCGTTTTCTTCGCCTTCGGTGCGCGGTTTGCTAAAGCCTGCATCACGCACAGCATCGCGCACGCTGGCGGCCAGCGCCTTGGTTTGCCGGTTCGATGTGCCTGAAGCAATGATGACTCGCTCAAATAGCGAGGTGATGTGCTCGGTGTCAAACACCACAATATCCTGCGCCTTGACATCTTCCAGCCCGTCAATGATGGCGCGTTGAAGTTTTTGAACATCTTTTTTCTCAAGCGCTGCTGAGGTTTTGACGGGTGTAATCATGCGTTATTTTCAATCAATTGAAGTAGTTTGTGAGACTTTGTAGAGCTGATGCTTTGCAATATAGCTCGCAACCGTTGCGGGTAGCAAGTCGGTCGATGCCTGATTTTCGCCTAATCCGCCCGCTATCAATTGGCGAATTTGGGTGGCGCTAACAGCCATGGCAGGCATCTGAAGCAGAAAAATCCGGCTTTCAGATTGATTTTCGGCTTCAAATTGGCCCTCAGACCTATCAAATCGGGCACGGGTAGCTATACAAATAATAGCAATCCGCATAATCTCCTGCCACTGGTGCCATTGCCTGAAGGCGGCAAATTGATCTGCGCCCATCATCAAATAAAGCTGGGCGCCAGGATTCTCAGCCTGCAGCGCCTTCAAGGTGTCGACGGTGAAAGTGGGTCCAGCGCGTTTGATTTCACGATCGTCAACCACGACACAAGGCACGTTTTGAAAAGCCAGCCTGGCCATGGCCAGGCGATGTTCTGCAGCGCTCAGGGTCCGGGCTTTATGCCATGCCTGCCCGGTGGGTATGATGTAGAGCGCATCCAGTTCAAGCTCGGCCAGCGCAGTTTGCGCCAGCGCCACGTGCGCATTATGCGGAGGGTCAAACGCGCCACCAAAAACACCAATTTTTTTGGCAACTTGATTCAAATCCAGTCCCGCCGCGGTAGAAACTCCTTCGTCAGGCGCTCTTCGGGCGATCCCTGTTCAAAAGTTCGCTGATAAGACCAGCTCGCCAGCGGCGGCATACTCATCAAGATTGATTCGGTGCGGCCGCCCGACTGCAGGCCAAAGTGGGTGCCCCGGTCCCACACCAGATTGAACTCGACATACCTGCCGCGCCTGAATAGCTGAAACTCGCGCTCCCGCTCGCCATAAGGCGTATCTTTGCGTTTTTCAACAATCGGTAAATAAGCTGGGATCAGCGAATCGGCCACGCTTTGCATCATGGCAAAACTTTTTTCGGGGCCCAGCTCCTGAAAGTCATCAAAAAACACACCGCCAACGCCTCGTTGCTCGTCACGGTGTTTTAAATAAAAGTATTCGTCGCACCACTTTTTAAAGCGTGGATACTTGTCGTTACCAAACGGGGTTAGCGCGTCTTTGCAGGTTTGGTGAAAATGCACGGCGTCCTCTTCAAAAGCATAGTACGGTGTCAAGTCCATGCCGCCGCCAAACCAGCACACCACCGGGCTTTCATTTGCCGGCGTGGCTGCCAGCATTCGCACATTCATGTGGACGGTAGGCACATACGGGTTGCGTGGGTGAAACACCAGAGAAACGCCTAGCGCTTCAAACGGTGCACCCACCAGCTCGGGGCGGTGTTCGGTGGCTGATGCCGGCAACCGGGGGCCGCGCACATGCGAAAAACCACAGCCCGCCCGCTCAAACACCTTGCCGCCTTCCAGTATTTGCGTGATGCCGTTGCCTTGCAGCAACTCGCCGGGCGCCTTTTGCCACGAGTCGGCAACAAATGGCTGGCCATCAAGGTTTGAAATAGCGGCGGTGATGCGACTTTGCAGACCCCGCAAGAACGCACGCACTGTATCCAAATCTACAATCGGGTTTGGCAGGTGCGTCATGATTTGATAGCCCGGTAACCAATGTCATGGCGCATTTGCGCGCCACCAAATCTTATGCCCTTGGCCACGTCGTATGCCCTCTGCTGAGCCGCTTTGACTGTGCTGCCAAGTGCCGTAATGCACAACACACGGCCACCTGCGGTGAGGGTTTCGACTGTTTGGTTGACGCGTGTTGTTGTACCCGCATGAAACACCATGCAGTCATCCGCCTCCGGCGGCAAACCATCAATCACATCGCCTTTGCGCGGCTGCAAGGGGTAGCCGTGTGCGGCCATCACCACACCCAGTGCGGGACGACGATCCCATTCAAGCTCCATCGTGTCAAGCGCGCCTGATGTTGCAGCCAGCATCACGTCAACCAGATCAGTCTTGAGCCGCATCATGATGGGCTGAGTTTCAGGGTCGCCCATGCGGCAATTAAATTCAAGCGTTTTTGGTTTGCCATGCTTGTCAATCATCAGCCCTGCGTACAAAAAGCCGGTAAACGGTATGCCGTCTTTTTCCATCCCCTTGATCGTGGGCAAAATAATTTCACGCATCGCCCGAGCATGGACATCAGGCGTCACCACAGCAGCGGGTGAATACGCGCCCATGCCGCCGGTATTGGGGCCGTTATCGCCGTCCAGTAGTCGCTTGTGGTCCTGGCTGGTAGCCATAGCAGCCACGTTTTTACCGTCGCACATCACAATGAAGCTGGCTTCTTCGCCTTGCAAAAACGCTTCGATGACAACACGTGCACCGCCCTCGTTGTGCGTCACACCCAACACGTTTTGGTCTGGCCCGGCGGCCAGCATGAACTCAATAGCCTCGTGCGCTTCATGCAAGGTCATTGCCACCACGACGCCCTTGCCAGCGGCTAGGCCGTCTGCCTTGACCACGATCGGTGCGCCTTTTTCATCAACGTATGCGTGAGCCGCCACCGCATTGGTAAAGGTTTCGTAATCAGCCGTGGGGATGCCGTGTCGTTTCATGAAGGCTTTTGAAAAGGCCTTGGAGCTTTCCAGCTGCGCGGCGGCTTTGGTTGGGCCAAACACCCGAAGACCGTGGGCACGAAACTCATCCACAATCCCCGCAGCCAACGGTTGCTCGGGCCCTATTACTGTGAGCGCTATTTTTTCTGTAGCTGCCCACGCCCGTAACTCAGGGATGTCCGTGATATTGATGTTCTTCAGGCGGTTGTCAAGTGCTGTACCGCCATTGCCGGGAGCCACGTATACCGCCTGCACTTTGGGCGACTGAGCCAGCTTCCAGGCCAACGCATGTTCACGGCCACCGCCGCCTACAACTAAAACTTTCATCTTGAAACTTTCATTCTTCAATTGCCGCGTTATGAAACACGTCCTGTGTATCGTCCAGGTCTTCCAGCACATCAAGCAGCTTGTGCATGCGCGCAGCATCGCTGCCTGCCATGTCGATCATGTTGTCAGCCCGCATGGTGACCTCGGCGATTTCAGGCCTTAATCCTGATGCTTCCAGCGCATTTTTAACGGCTTCAAATTCTGTGTAGGGGGTCAGTACTTCAATCGCGCCGTCGTCATGCGTAATCACGTCGTCCGCACCCGCGTCAAGTGCCACTTCCATCACCTTGTCTTCATTCGTACCCGGAGCAAATATCAATTGCCCGCAGTGCTTGAATTGAAACGCCACTGAACCCTCAGTCCCCATATTGCCACCGTGCTTTAAAAAGGCATGGCGTACCTCGGCCACCGTCCGGGTTTTGTTATCGGTCATGCAATCAATGATGATGGCCGCGCCACCAATGCCATAGCCTTCGTAGCGCACTTCTTCGTACTGAACGCCTTCCAGGCTGCCCGTGGCTTTGGCAATACCGTATTTCACGTTTTCAAGCGGCATATTGGCAGCTTTGCCTTTTTCAATAGCCAGGCGCAGACGCGGATTGGTGGCGGCATCTCCACCACCGAGACGTGCCGCCACCATGATCTCGCGCATCACGCGCGTCCAGATGCGCTGGCGTTTCTCGTCCTGCCGGCCCCTGCGGTGCTGAATATTCGCCCATTTACTGTGACCTGCCACTTTGATCCTTGAATTTTGCTCGGGTTTTGATTTACGCTACTTGTTGCATTTTACTTTTACACCACAGAACACCCCATGGTCGAACCCATTTTGATTGCCAAAAACGCCGCCACGGCGTGCGAGCTGCTGCCCGCAATGGCTAACCGCCACGGTTTGATCACGGGCGCTACCGGCACAGGCAAGACCGTAACCCTGCAAACGATGGCTGAAAACCTGTCACGAATCGGGGTTCCGGTTTTCATGGCCGACGTCAAAGGTGACCTGACCGGCATCAGCCAGGCAGGAAAAATTGGCGAGAAAATGGCGGTGATTTTAAAAGAACGCGGTATTTACACGCCCACATCCGCCGCCTGCCCGGCCACACTGTGGGATGTGTTCGGCGAGCAGGGTCATCCAGTGCGCGCCACCATTTCTGACATGGGGCCGCTGCTGCTCGGACGTATGTTGAATTTAAATGAGACCCAGGCTGGGGTGCTGAATCTGGTTTTTAAAATTGCAGACGACAACGGCATGCTGCTGCTGGACTTGAAAGACCTGCGCGCCATGTTGCAGTACGCGGGCGATAACGCGAGGGAATTCACAACAAAGTATGGCAATGTCAGTGCCGCCAGCGTTGGCGCCATTCAACGCGGCCTGCTGCAAATTGAAAGCCAGGGCGCAGACAAGTTCTTCGGCGAACCGATGCTGAACATCAGCGACTTCATGCAAACGGACAGCACCTGTGGAACCACAGCAAGCGGTGGTGGCAAAGGCGTCATCAACATTCTGGCTGCCGACAAACTACTCAATTCCCCCCGTCTCTACGCCACCTTTTTGTTATGGATGCTGTCAGAACTGTTTGAGCTGCTGCCCGAAGTGGGCGACCTGGAGCAACCCAAGCAGGTGTTCTTTTTTGACGAAGCGCATTTGCTGTTTAACGAAGCGCCGAAGGTGCTGGTTGAACGCATTGAGCTGGTCGTGCGGCTGGTTCGGTCTAAAGGCGTGGGCGTGTATTTCGTGACCCAAAATCCGCTGGATATTCCTGATTCAGTCTTGGCGCAGCTTGGCAACCGGGTGCAGCACGCCCTGCGGGCCTTTACCCCGCGTGACCAGAAAGCCGTCAAGGCAACAGCGCAAACGATGCGCCAAAAGCCAGGACTGGACATTGAAACGGCAATTACCGAGCTGGCAGTGGGGGAAGCGCTCATCAGCCTGCTCGATTCAAAAGGCGGACCCACGATGACTGAGCGGGTTTACGTGGTACCGCCGGGCAGCCAGATTGGACCGATCACACCAGAGCAGCGCCAGGCACTGCTTAAAAATTCACTGGTTGCTGGTGTGTACGAAAAAGCGCAAGACCGTGAATCAGCCTACGAAAAGCTACAAGTCCGGGTGCAGGCAGGCGCTGCTGCCGCACAAACACAGCCGGGCGGTGGCGCAGCCGGTCAAACCGATTCGGGCGGCATCATGGGTGGGCTCAAAGACGTGCTGTTTGGCACGACGGGCCCGCGCGGCGGTGTGCACGACGGTTTGGCGCAAAGCATGGCCAAATCTGCTGTGCGCACCATGGGCTCCACCGTCGGGCGTGAAATCATCCGCGGCGTACTGGGCAGCCTGTTTGGTGGCCGCCGACGTTAAGCTAAAAAGGATATTTAAATGTCAAACGTTCACCTGATTGATCATCCGTTGGTGCAGCACAAGCTGACGCTGATGCGCCGCAAAGATGCATCAACCAACACCTTTCGCACCCTGCTCAATGAGCTGAGCAGCCTGATGGCCTATGAAGTCACGCGCGACATGCCACTACAAGACGTACAGATTGAAACCCCGCTGGAGACGACGACCGGCAAAACCATCGACGGCAAAAAGCTGGTGTTTGTGTCGATTTTACGAGCGGGCAATGGCATTCTGGAAGGTATGCTGAATGTAGTGCCCGGCGCGCGCGTTGGCCACGTGGGCCTGTACCGCGACCCGGCCACGCTGCAGGCGGTGGAATACTATTTCAAAATGCCAAGCGAGATGGCTGAGCGCGACGTCATCGTCGTTGACCCGATGTTGGCCACCGGCAACTCCGCGATTGCCGCGATTGACCGCCTAAAAAAGCTGCAACCCAAATCAATCAAGTTCGTCTGCCTGCTGACCTGTCCCGAAGGCATCAGCGCCCTGCAAAAAGCCCATCCTGACGTAGCCATCTACACCGCAGCGATAG